>NZ_JBAWKM010000001.1:610939-686277 GCF_037095675.1 Pseudomonas sp. CCNWLW23
ACGGCCAAGGTTGTGGCCTGGGCCGTGGAGCAAGGCCAGAAACTCGCCCCGCAACCCCGCTGACACACCACAGCTCCTGTGGGAGCGAGCCTGCTCGCGAAAGCGGTGTATCAGTCACTTAAGCGTTGACTGACACTCCGACTTCGCGAGCAGGCTCGCTCCCACATGGGGATTTTGCTCAGCCGAAGAACCAGTAGCAGACCCCGATAGCGCCCACCACTCCGGCAAACTCCGCCAGCAACGCACACCCCACCGCGTGCCGTGCGCGCTGAATGCCCACCGCGCCGAAGTACACCGCCAGCACATAGAACGTGGTTTCGGTACTGCCCTGCACCGTCGCCGCGACCAGCGCCGGGAAGCTGTCGACGCCGGAAGTCTGCATGGTCTCGATGAGCATCGCCCGTGCGGCGCTGCCGGAGAACGGTTTGACCATCGCCGTCGGCAGCGCATCGACGAAGCGCGTGTCCCAGCCGGCCCACTCGATCAGATGCCGAATGCCGTCCAGGCCGAAATCCAGCGCACCAGAAGCGCGCAACACGCCAACCGCACAGAGCATCGCGACCAGATACGGCAAGAGATTCTTCGCCACATCGAAGCCTTCTTTCGCGCCTTCGACGAACGCCTCGTACACCTTGACCTTGCGCAGCGCGCCGATCAGCAGAAACAGCATGATCAAGCCGAACAGCGTGAGATTGCCGAGGATCGACGACAATCCCGCAAGTGCTGTCGCAGAAAGCGTACCAAGCAGGGCCATGAAGCCGCCAAGAATCAGCGCGCCGGGCAGCAGATAGGCGAGGACCACCGGGTCCCAGACGCGCAGGCGTTGCATGAAAGCTACGGAGAGAAAACCGACAATGGTCGAGCAACTGGTCGCCAGCAGAATCGGCAGGAACACCAGCGTCGGATCCGGCGCGCCTTGCTGGGCGCGGTACATGAAGATGGTCACGGGCAGCAGGGTCAGCGACGAGGCGTTGAGCACCAGAAACAGGATCTGCGCGTTGCTGGCGATGGTGGCGCTGGGATTGAGCTCCTGCAGCGCTTTCATGGCTTTCAGGCCGATGGGTGTGGCGGCGTTGTCCAGGCCCAGACCGTTGGCGGCAAAGTTCAGCGTGATCAGGCCGAGGGCAGGGTGACCGGCCGGGACTTCCGGCATCAGCCGCAGAAACAGCGGGCCGAGGACCTTGGCCAGCCACTCGACGATTCCGGCTTTCTCGGCGATGCGCAGAAAGCCCAGCCACAGGGTGAGGGTGCCGAATAGCAGCACCATGACTTCGACCGACAGCTTGGCCATGGCGAAAATGCTTTCCACCATCGCCGCGAAGATCCCAGCGTTGCCGCCGATCAGCCACTGCGCCAGCGCCGACACGGCTGCAACGATGAAGAAGCCAAGCCACAGGCCATTAAGCATCAGTCAAATCCCCCGAAGAATGCGGCGAATGATAGCGGGGTCGCCAGAAACGACAAACCCCGGATTGCTCCGGGGTTTGTTGGTGGGGCTTGCATCAATCACTGTGGGAGCGAGCCTGCTCGCGAAGAGGCCGGCACATTCAACATCTCTGTAGATTGATACACCGTCTTCGCGAGCAGGCTCGCTCCCACAGGGTTTTGCATCAGTTCTTGGAAATTTCGCCAGCCGGCAGTTTTTCCTTGCTGCGCCAGTGCGGCAGGGAGTTCCAGTAGCGCTCGCCCTTGGCGTCGTCGTACATGCCTTCCCAGCGCGCGATAACCAGCACCGCCAGGGCGTTACCGATCACGTTCAGTGCGGTACGCGCCATGTCCATGATGCGGTCGACACCGGCGATGAACGCCAGACCTTCCAGCGGGATGCCAACGCTGCCCAAAGTGGCCAGCAGCACCACGAAAGACACGCCCGGTACGCCGGCGATACCTTTGGAGGTGACCATCAGCGTCAACACCAGCAGCAGTTGCTGGCTGATCGACAGGTCGATGCCATACAGCTGGGCAATGAAGATCGCCGCAATCGACTGGTACAGGGTCGAGCCGTCGAGGTTGAACGAGTAACCGGTCGGTACCACAAAGCTGCAGATGGCTTTCGGCGCGCCGTAGGCTTCCATCTTCTCGATCACCCGTGGCAGCACGGTTTCCGAGGAGGCTGTGGAGTAGGCCAGTACCAGCTCATCCTTGAAGATGCGCATCAGCTTGAGCACCGAGAAGCCGAACAGCTTGGCGATCAGGCCCAGCACGACGAAGGCGAAGAAGGCGATGGCGACGTAAACCAGGATCACCAGTTTCGCCAGCGGCAGCAGCGAGGCGAAGCCGAAGTTGGCCACGGTCACCGCGATCAGTGCGAACACGCCGATCGGGGCGTAGTTCATGATCATGTGGGTGACCTTGAACATGCTTTCCGAAACGCCCTGGAACATCTTCACCAGCGGCTCGCGCAGGTCCGACTGCAGGCTCGACAGGCCGAGCCCGAACAGTACGGAGAAGAAGATGATCGGCAGCATTTCGCCGCGAGCCATGGCCGCGAAGATGTTCGACGGGATCAGGTTGAGGATGGTTTCGATGAATGCATGTTCATGCTGCACTTCGGCGGCGGTCGCCTGGTACTTCGAAATGTCGACCGTGCCCAGGGTGCTCATGTCGATGCCGGTGCCCGGATGGAACACGTTGGCCAGCACCAGACCGACAACGATGGCGATGGTGGTGACGATCTCGAAATAGATGATTGTCTTCAGGCCGATACGCCCGAGTTTCTTGGCGTCGCCGACGCCAGCGATGCCGACGATCAGCGAGGAAATGACGATCGGGATCACGATCATCTTGATCAGACGGATAAAGATATCGCCTGCCGGTTGCAGGACGTTGCTGATCCACCAGGCCTTTTCGGCACTGAAGTGGTTGAGCAACGCACCAATTGCAATCCCCAGAATCAGACCGATGAGGATCTGCCAGGCGAGGCTGATTTTTGCCTTCTTCATTATCTTTACCCTTACTTGCGTTTGACTCAGGCACATGCAGGAACTGGAACGCTCATCAGCGGAAAAGTCTGTGCATCTGCCTCCGTATAAGGTGCCCCGAAGCGCGTGTTTACGGCTCTTCGGCAGGCGAAAAAAGGCGCAACTATTCCGATGCAAGGTGGCGCCGTCTAATGCCGTAAACGCCTACCCTATGCCTAATCGGCATGAGCTTTTTCATTTGAAACTGGCGTCCCAAGCGGTTCGATTGTGACATTTGTGCCAGCATAAGTGCCGTGAACCGGCCGTTACAGCGTAGGCTGGTTAAATTTTGCACAGGCAAAACCGGCGGAAATTTCCGGAAAAAGTCTGAATCGCAAGACTAGAAGTCACACGGAACGAGCGCGATCTTTGTCGATATACGGTCGCCAGGAAACACCGCGAAATGTTTTCCTCGCAGTGTCGTCGATTGAAAAAAGGAATTTGCCGTGCTGGATCAATGTTTTAGCTGATTCAAAGCCCAGCGCAGATTCGTCAGACCACCGGGTCGACGAACCTGCGGCGCAGCTTTCACCCTGACCCGGCCCTTGCGCAGGTACTCCCTGTACCCGTAGGTCACTCCGACCCTGTATCAGTCAGAACGTCCCGGCCCCCTGGTCATGCACCGACCCTCATCGGGCGGTGCAATGGAAAGCAGCGGGGCGCTGCTTTCGTGTTCGAAACCGTTGCGCGTCCTGCGTCAGTACCACTTCGGATCTTTCTTCAGGGTTTCCATCAGCAGATCCTGCATGCCCTGATCAGGTTTGCCGAAGAAGCGATAAGTCGCGTGTCGCGTCGGCGACTTGTCCTGCGGCAGACCTTCCGGCACATCGACCAGCATGGCGTAGGCGTCATCCTTGTCGAAGCTGAAGGCCACGATCAAACGGTGATTCAGACACTTGTCCTGACTCTCGCATAGCGGACCGACCAGATACTGATCGCCATCTTCCGTAACGGCATGCATCTGTTGTTCGGAGGTGCCGGACAGGTTGATCACCCATTCCGGTACGCGCTCTTCCTTTTTGATCACGCCTTCCCAGGTTTCACGATACTGCGCGTCGGAGGCGAGCAGTTCGTTGACCCGGGTCTGGCCGTCATTGGCCGCCATGGCCATGGCACTGCCGCCCAGAAGCAGGGCGGCGGCCAATGTCTTGAGACCGATCATCGTTAACCTCGGCCGCGACGGCCAAAGAAGAAGGAAGCGATGAACATCACCAGGAACACGACAAAGAGAATCTTGGCGATACCCGTGGCGGTGCCCGCGATACCACCGAAGCCCAGAACGGCGGCGATGATGGCAATGATCAAGAATGTAATTGCCCAGCTCAACATGGTGATTCTCCTTACTTCTCTATTTAGGGGTGTTTCCGGTTTCCGGCGCTACGCGCCTGAATGTGTTCAAAGGCTTAGAAAACCCAGCGCTCTTCCCGTGGCAATTGATCCAGCGGTTGCGCCTGGTCGACATCGATCATGTGCATCGAAGCGTTTTCAACCTGGCTGCTGCTCACGGCACTGAAGTGCGTTTGAGTGCTGTGCTGCATCGAAATCAGTGGCTCGGGTTTGCGGCTGTTTTCCCAGCTCATGTACTGCTGGCAGACGATCAGGGTGATCAGCAACGCCAGTACACCGAACAGACCTTGCTGGATCTGCAGTGGCGAAATACGTACTTGGGCGGCGATTGGGCGAGTCATCCTGTGTTCCTCACGCTTGTTCGGTTGGGGCAGTGCGGTTCTGCCCGGGCTGAGTGAGGTATTGCAGCCTGCATGCCAGTTTTTTCATCTGTGAAAAAACCAATAAAAACAATGAGTTATACGTGGTTGATAAATTTCCTAAGACGCATCCTGCACGATGGCTCTTCTGCGGTCGTGCGCAATGCACGATTATTTCGTGGGAAATTTCGATGATATGGAATTGCTACCGGTACGCAGATGTCAGAAGAGGACGCAGGATCTGCCCTGCAAAACGCAGAATGTTTTAAAACTCAACGAAATCAATGAATTGGCCGTTATGGCAGTAGAGAGCTACCCTCCTATGGCTGGTATCGTTCAGAATCAACCATGCAACTTGCCCGATTTTTCCGGGACTAACCCAAGACTAATCACTATGGAGCGTAGGAAAAATGGAATCTGCCACTGAGCAACAAGGCCGCATTCTGCTGGTGGACGATGAATCCGCCATCCTGCGTACGTTTCGTTATTGCCTCGAAGACGAAGGCTATACGGTAGCCACCGCCAATAGCGCAGCCCAGGCCGATGCTTTGCTGCAACGTCAGGTCTTCGATCTGTGCTTCCTTGATTTGCGCCTGGGCGAGGACAACGGTCTCGACGTCCTCGCGCAGATGCGCATTCAGGCGCCGTGGATGCGCGTAGTGATCGTCACCGCCCACTCGGCGGTCGACACCGCGGTTGATGCCATTCAGGCTGGCGCCGCCGATTATCTGGTCAAGCCGTGCAGCCCTGATCAACTGCGCCTGGCCACTGCCAAGCAGCTGGAAGTGCGCCAGCTCTCCGCGCGGCTCGAAGCGCTGGAAGGCGAGATCCGCAAACCGAAAGACGGTCTGGATTCCCACAGCCCGGCGATGAAAGTCGTGCTGGAAACCGCACGGCAGGTCGCAAGCACCGACGCCAACATTCTTATCCTTGGCGAGTCCGGTACGGGTAAAGGTGAACTGGCCCGTGCGATCCACGGCTGGAGCAAGCGCGAGAAGAAATCCTGCGTCACCATCAACTGCCCGTCGCTGACTGCCGAGTTGATGGAAAGCGAGCTGTTCGGCCATAGTCGTGGCGCGTTTACCGGTGCCAGTGAAAGCACCTTGGGGCGTGTTAATCAGGCTGATGGCGGCACGCTGTTTCTCGACGAGATCGGCGACTTTCCTCTGACTTTGCAACCCAAGTTGCTGCGCTTCATTCAGGACAAGGAGTACGAGCGGGTCGGCGACCCGGTCACTCGCCGCGCCGATGTGCGCATCCTCGCCGCCACCAACCTCAACCTCGAAGACATGGTCCGCGACGGACGTTTCCGCGAAGACCTGCTCTATCGTCTCAACGTCATCACCCTGCATCTGCCGCCATTGCGCGAGCGCGCCGAAGACATCCTGACCCTCGCCGATCGCTTCCTCGCACGCTTCGTCAAAGAGTACGCACGCCCAGCGCGCGGCTTCAGCGATGAGGCGCGCGAAGCGCTGCTCGGTTATCGCTGGCCGGGCAATATTCGCGAACTGCGCAACGTGGTCGAGCGGGCCAGCATCATCTGCCCGCAGGAACGCGTGGAAATCAGCCACCTGGGCATGGCCGAACAACCGGCCAACAACGCGCCACGGGTCGGCGCGGCGCTGAGCCTGGACGAGCTGGAGAAAGCGCACATCGGCGCGGTGCTGGCCACCGCCGGTACCCTGGACCAAGCGGCGAAAACCCTCGGCATCGACGCCTCGACCCTGTATCGCAAACGCAAGCAGTACAACCTGTGAGCACTGCGCGATGAAACTGGCGATCAAGCTGCGCACGCGCCTGTTCCTGAGCATTTCTGCGTTGATCACCGTGGCCTTGCTCGGGCTCTTGCTCGGGCTGGTCAGCGTGATGCAGATGGCCGGGTCACAGGAAGCGCTGGTGCGCAGCAACTTCGTCACCCTGGATCTGGGCCTCAAGCTGCGCCAGACCCTCGGTGATCAATTGATCATCATGCTCGCCGAAAAACCCGATCCCGTTGCGTTCGAAGCGTCCAAACAGCACTACTTCGAGTTGCTCGACCAAGGCATCGCCCAGCAGCCGGAGGGCGATGACCAGCCTTACGGTTTCCGCCAGGCCAAGGCCGACTACCTGAACTTCCTCGCCTCATTCGACGTGACCGCCGAAGCGGCGAAGAACGCGAGTACCAGCGCGGATTTCCGCGAGCGCTTCAACATTCTGCGTAATGGCCTGATTGCTGAGCACAAACACGCACTGGAAACCATCAATGCCGTCCAGCACGCTGCCCGCGAACGGGCCTTGCTGATTGCCGGGCTGCTTGGCCTGGTCGGGCTGGCGGTGCTGATCATCGGTTTCGTCACCGCCCAGGGCATCGCCCGACGTTTCGGCGCACCGATCGAAGCGCTGGCCAAGGCTGCCGACAACATCGGCCAGGGCAACTATGACGTGACCCTGCCGATTTCCACGGCCATGGAAGTCAACCTGCTGTCGCGACGCTTCGGCCTGATGGCCGAGGCGTTGCGCGAACACCAGGCGATGAATGTCGACGAACTGTTGGCCGGTCAGCAGCGTTTGCAAGCGGTGCTCGACAGTATCGACGACGGTTTGTTGATGATCGACCGCCAGGGCCAGCTCGAACACCTGAATCCTGTGGCTCAGCGCCAGTTGGGCTGGGAAGACGACCGGCTCGGCCAAGGCTTGGGCACCGCACTCGGGCGCCCGGAGCTGGATGCGCAACTGCAACTGGTCCTGCGCGGCGGCACGCTGGAGCGCGCGCCGGAAGATCTGAGCATCGAAGTCGATGGCGAATCGCGCCTGCTGACCTACAGCCTGACGCCGGTCAGTCATACCCAGGGGCATATTCTCGGTGCAGTGATGGTGCTGCACGACGTCACCGAGCAACGCGCGTTCGAGCGCGTGCGCAGTGAGTTTGTTTTGCGCGCTTCCCATGAACTGCGCACGCCGGTCACCGGCATGCACATGGCATTCGGGCTGTTTCGCGAGCGGGCCAAGTTCCCGGCGGAATCGCGCGAAGCCGACCTGCTGGATACGGTCAACGAAGAAATGCAGCGCCTGATGCAGTTGATCAACGACTTGCTGAATTTCTCGCGCTACCAGAACGGCCTACAGAAACTCACTCTGGCGCCATGTTCCATTGAGGACCTGCTGGAGCAGGCGCAGCTGCGCTTTGCCGACGTGGCTGCGGCCAAAGGTGTTGCGCTGAACGTCGAGATTCAAGGGCCGCTGCCGAGGTTGCAGGCTGATCAGGCGCAACTTGATCGCGTCCTCGACAACTTGATCGACAACGCCCTGCGGCACACCGCCCGCGACGGGCAGATCCGTTTGCAGGCACGCCGCCATGGCGAGCGGGTCATCATCAGCGTCGAAGACAATGGTGAAGGCATCGCCTACGGCCAGCAGGGGCGGATTTTCGAGCCGTTTGTGCAGGTCGGGCGCAAGAAGGGTGGCGCCGGGCTCGGCCTGGCACTGTGCAAGGAAATCGTCCAGTTGCACGGCGGGCGCATGGGCGTTTATTCGCGGCCGGGGCAAGGCACCCAGTTCTACATGGCGCTGGCGGTTTAGGCTTCATCGTCCATACGCCGTCCGGCCAGGCGTCGTCCACGGGTGATCAGTTCGATGAACTGCACGGCGCTCAGTGCGTGGGCGAACAGCCAGCCCTGACCGAACTTGACTCCCTCACTGCTGAGCAGTGCGGCTTGGGATTCCAGCTCAATGCCTTCGGCAATCACTTTCAGATCCAGCGCCTGCGCCATGTGAATGATGTGCGGAGCGACGCCGCTGCTCGCCGCGTCATGGCCCAGCGCATCGATAAACGCCTTGTCGATTTTCAAACAGTCCACCGGCAAGGTCTGCAGATAGGCGAGGCTGCAATAGCCGGTGCCGAAATCATCGATCAGCACCTGATGGCCGACGTCGCGCAAGGCTTGCAGGTTTTCCCGCGCCACCACCACATCAATCAGGCCGCGCTCGGTGACTTCGAAGGCTATCTGCCGCGCGGCGACACGGTGCAGCGCGAGCAGCCGCGCCATGACCTGGCCGATGCGCGGCACCATGACATCGCAGGCTGCGAGGTTCACCGAGATATACAGCTGCGGGTTGGCGCGCAGTAACTGGCCCAGTTGTTCGAGCAGACGCTGCAAGACGAAGTCGGTCATCTGCCGGATCTGCCCGGTGTTCTCCGCCATGGGAATGAACAGGTCGGGGCTGGTCAGCGTGCCGTCCGGGCGCCGCCAGCGCAGCAGCGCTTCGGCGCCGACGCAGTTGCGGCTGTCGAGATCGAAGATCGGCTGATACAGCACCTGCAACTCACCCCGGCGGATCGCCCCGTGCAGCTCGGCATCCAGCGACTGGCGCTGACGCACCAATAGCAAGGTCAGAAAGCCGACGACGGCGCCGGCGATCAGGCACACCGGCAACAGCCACCACCACACCGCCGGGACGTGCATGCCCGTGCGCGGCGTAATCAGCACCAATTGATATTCCGGGTTGTCGGTGGGCATGCGATAGATCAGCCGCGTTTGCGTGACTTGCAGCGCATTAGGGCTCTTCGGTGGCCAGGGTTCGGTCGGTGGCCAGGTCTGTGCGGCGCCGAGCACCGGAATCGCGCGAGTGCCGTGATCGAGTACCACCAGCAGGCTGCTGCCGGGCGACAGATCGACCATGTCGGTCAAATGCCCGCGCGAGGTAGCGACACGAAAGTTGCCGCGACCGAGCATCAGCGCCGCGCGGTTTTCATCGGGTTCGGTGGTGGTGTTCAGCCAATAGCTGTAGGTCGGGCCCTGAATGTCCGGCGCGCGCACCAACGACAGACCTTCCTGGCGCGGACGGTTGGAACAGAACCGCGAAGCGTCCATATATGCGGCTTCGTAGACGAAGCGGTAGTTGAAGGTGACTTGCTGCAAAGTCGCGATCATTTCTTCGTCGCAGCCGCGCAAGGGCTGGGCTTCAAGGTCGTCGAGACTTTCGCGCAACTGGCCGAACAATTGTTCGAGGCGCGCGAGGAAACGCTCGCCTTGGGCGTTCATTTCCTGGCTCTCGCGCATTTCCAGCTGGCGCATCGCCGCGAACATACCGCCGGCGATCAGCAGGCTGGCGCTGAGGACAGCCGCGATCATCGCCAAAAAAACAGGGCGATAAAACCAGCTACGCAGCGTCTCTCGGGTCGCAGCCATCAGGGATTTTCCGAAGAATTACCATGAGTTATAGCTGCTGATTGCGATTTCGCCCTGACCGTCGGGCGGGCGTCATTATTTTGTCTGATTGAGGACCAAAAGAAGTGCCGCGGTTTGTGCATCCGGGGTGCCGTCGAAGCGGGCAGGGCGGTAATGCATCTGGAACGCGGCGAGGACATGCCGCGTGGCGACGTCCAGCTCGCCGGTCTGCGGTGTGTCGTAACCCAGACGCGCGAGTTGCGCCTGGAACCAGCCGATCTCCGGCAACGGGTTGCTGTTAAAAATAGCCTGCTGACGCGCCACCGCTTGCTCGTTCGGCCACAGGCCAAGGCCTTCGGCGGCGAGACGTTTCCAGGGGAACAGTGGCCCCGGATCAAGCTTGCGCAACGGCGCGATGTCGCTGTGACCGATGATGTGCCGCGGGCTGATGCCGTTGCGTTTGCTGATGTCCTTGAGCAGGGTGATCAACGATTCGATCTGCGCTTCGCTGTACGGATACCACAGGCGCCCTGTCGAGGTGTCCTTGTAGCCGGGATTGACGATTTCGATGCCGATGGAACTGGAGTTCAGCCAGGTACGGCCCTGCCACTGACTTTCGCCGGCGTGCCAGGCGCGCTGGTTTTCGTCCATCAGCTTGTACACGGTGGCGTTCTTGTCATCGCCGATCAGGTAATGGCTACTGACGTCGCCATGGGTCAGCAATTGCAGCGAACGCTCAAGCGACGCCGAGGTGTAATGCACCACAACGAACTGGATGCGGCTGTCGTAATTGGCCGAAGGGTGGCTGGTGTCGTAGCGCGGGCCGCTGGCGCAACCGGCGAGGACGAACAGCGAGGCAACAAGGGCGAGGAATTTCATGGCAAAGGACGATACGCTGAAAACGATAATGCAACAGTGTAACGTACGGATTTGCTCAGAGTCCGCCAGCGGGCGGATTTAAACAAAATGGAACAATTGCCTTAGCCGAGCTCGACTCGGTTGCGCCCGGCGTTTTTTGCTCGGTACAGCGCCTGATCGGCTCTTTTCAGCACCAGATCGCTGTGTTCTCCGACCCGAAATGACGCGAGTCCCATGGAAATGGTGATAGTCACTCGCTCGCCCTTGAAATGAAACGGGCAGGCTTCGATCGCCGCGCGCAGGGTTTCCAGCAGTTTCGCGCCCACCGCTGGTGGCGTCGCCGGCAGCAATAGCACGAACTCCTCACCGCCGAAACGGGCGATGAAATCCGAGCCGCGCAGGCGTTTGCGCAATACCGTAGCGATGATCTTCAGCACTTTGTCGCCGGCCAGATGGCCATAGCTGTCGTTGATCCGCTTGAAGTGATCGAGGTCGAGCATGGCCACGCTGAGGGTGTTGCCGTGCTGCTGCCATTGCTGGATTTCATGCTCAAGGCGTTCGCTCCACGCCGCGCGGTTGGGCAGGCCGGTCAACGGATCGATCAGGGCTTTCTGCCGCTGCTCTTCAAGGTGTTCACGGAAGCCCATGGCTTCCTGCTCCATATGCGCCACTCGCTCCGACAGGCTCTTCAATCTGGCAGCGACTTCCTGTTCGCGGGCGTCGCGCTGTTTCTGGTGCTGGTCCATCGTTCCCAGCAGGCCTTCCAGGTGATTCTCCAGCACATGCTTGAGGTCATCGAGGTCCGCCGCTTGCTGGACGCTGCTCTGCAAGCCGTCGACCTGCTCGCGAATCTGCGTGTCCATGGCCCGCGCCGCCGAGCTGTTGTCGGCATGCCCTTCGCTGGCCGCTTGCAGGTTGCTCTGAAACGCTTCGAGGCGTTCGTTGAGTTGTTGCAGATAGGCTTCGAATTCGTGCTGACCGCTGTCGGTAATCGCCAGCATCAAGGTTGCGAGATCGTCGAGGATCGGCAGCAGTTCGTACCAGTTCAGCCCGTGTTTGAGCCGCTCGCGCATGGCTTCGGCTTGCGGCCGGTGGCGCTCGGGCAGGGTCAGGTCGTCGAGCAGGCCGATCAGCGTGTCTTCGATATGTCTGGCTACGGAGCTGTAGGACGGCTCCGGAGAATCCGGCAGGGCGAAGAGGATGTCGTGTTCCGACTGCTCCGGGTCGATGGCGGCCAAGGCCTGAGCAATCGGTTCGGGCAGGGGCAGGCTATCGAGGATCAGCGGCGACGGATCGCCGGGGTGGATCAGTTCATCGGGGTTGAACGCCTCGGTTGCTGGCGCAGCGACGGTCATCTCGGTGTCAGGGGCTGGTTCAACCTGCACTGGCTCGGCTTCAACGGCGACCACAGGCGCAGCGAACGCAACGACTTGCGGCTCATCAGGCGGCGTCTGGGCGGACGCCTCGATGACGGTCTCGGGCGCTGCGATCGCTGGCTCAGCGTCGGCCACCGGAGCCGATTGCACAGGCTCCGGTTCAGATTGTCGGGCTTCGACCGGCTGCGGCACTGGTGTTGCTGGTATGTCGGCCGCCGGTGCAACGGCTTCTTCACTGTCGCGACTACCAAACAAACGCTGCAACAACCCCGGCCGACCCGGCTCGGCAGGCGTTTCCAACTGACTCAAGGCCTTGCCCTGCAAGCCACTGAGTTCGCTCAGCAGCAGTGGCATTTCCCGCGCCTGACCGACGCGGCTGTCCAGTTGTTTGGCAAATTTCTTCAGCGGTTGCGCGACTTCGCGCGGCAATGGCAGGGCCTGCAACTGGGTGACCAGCGCGGTGAGCGCGGTGCTGACCTGATCAATGCGCGTTTCACGACGCTGCTCGGAGTCGAGCACGGCTTTTTCCAGACGCGGCAGCAGGGCGGCGAGGCCGGCGTCCATGTCATCGGTGCGCACCACTTCGCGCATTTCTTTCATGCACTGATCGACGACCTTGTCGGTGCCCTCGGCCGCCAGCGTGCTGCGCACCAGACCGCGCCGCAGCAGGTCGAGTCGCGCGGCCCAGCGGCGTTCGAGCTTGTCCTGCTGTTCGATGCTCTTGAGGTACTTCTCTTTCCAGCGCTGGGCGTCGTCGCTCATTCACAGGTTCCGCGAGGGGCAGGGCTCAACGCGGGCAATGCGTCGGCCGTGAGCGAACCCGGCAGACGAATTTCCACCGCGACCGGCAGGTGATCGGAAATGGGCTGGGCCAGCACCTCGACCTTTTCCAAGGTCAGGGTCGGGCTGAGCAGAATATGATCAAGGCAACGCTGTGGGCGCCAGCTGGGGAAGGTCGCTTCCACCTGCGGGGCCAGCAGGCCGAGATCGCGTAACGGCGAGTGTTCGAGCAGGTCGCTGGCATGGGTATTCATGTCGCCCATCAGCACCTGATGCTTGTACCCGCTGATCAAATCACGAATGTAGGCCAGTTGCAGGCTGCGCGTCCGCGCGCCGAGGGCCAGGTGCATCATCACCACCACCAGTGCCTCCGGACCTTCGCCGAAGCGCAGCAGGATCGCGCCGCGACCTTTCGGGCCGGGCAGCGGGTGATCCTCGATCGCCCACGGCTTCAGGCGACTGAGCACGCCATTGCTGTGCTGGGCCAGTCGACCGAGGTTGCGATTGAGTTGTTGATACCAGTAGGGAAAGGCGCCGAGGTGGGCCAGATGTTCGACCTGATTGACGTAGCCTGAGCGCAGGCTGCCGCCATCGGCTTCCTGCAGGGCGACCAGATCGAAGTCGCCGAGCAGGTCACCGATCTTTTGCAGATTGCCGGAACGCCCGGTGTGCGGCAGCAGATGCTGCCAGCTGCGGGTCAGGTAATGCCGATAGCGCTCGGTGCTGATGCCGACCTGAATGTTAAAGCTGAGCAAGCGCAGACGCTGGTCTGCGGGCAGGCCCGTAGACGCCAGGTGATGTTCGTTGACCTGCGGATCATGCAGACCAACGATGCGTTCGGACTTCCAGCGGCGCATGGCGAATGCCGCGCTTAGTTGGCAGCAGCCTTGTTCGCCGCTCGCTCTTTGGCGACCAGATCGTCAGCCAGCTTCAATGCTTGCTCGGCACCACCGGCAGAGCCGATGTCGAAGCGGTATTTACCATTGACGATCATGGTTGGCACGCCAGTGATTTCGTACTTCTTCGCCAGCTCACGGGCCTTGACGATCTGGCCTTTGATAGCGAACGAGTCGAAAGTGGCGAGGAACTTGTCCTTGTCCACGCCTTGAGTGGCGAGGAAGTCAGCCATGTCGTTCTTGTCGGTGAGCTTCTTGTGTTCTTTCTGGATCGCGTTGAACACGGCGTTGTGCACCTGATGCTCGACACCCATGGCTTCCAGAGTCAGGAACATCTGGCCGTGAGCATCCCATGGGCCGCCGAACATGGCGGGAATGCGCACGAAGTTGACGTCGGACGGCAGTTTTTCAACCCATGGATTGATCACTGGCTCAAAAGCGTAGCAATGCGGGCAGCCGTACCAGAACAGCTCGACCACTTCGATTTTGCCAGGCTTTGCCACCGGCACCGGGTTGGCCAGTTCGACGTAAGGGGCGGCAGGGGCTTCAGCGGCCTGGGCAGTGACGCCGAACAGGCTGGCAGCGACGAGGGCGGCGCTGATGATCAGATTACGCATGCTTTACTCCTGAACAATTTGGGTCGCCTCGCTCGACCTGTTTCGACACAGATCCTGGCGGGCATGAGTGCTGTAGTGTAACGGCAGCGGCCACAAAAAAGGGCGGCCAAAGCCACCCTTTTTATACTTGCTGCGAAGGATTAATCGAGCGTTAACGTGGCGGGCGTTGCGCGCCTCGTTCAGCCCTCGATTCAGGGCCTCAGTGCAGGCCCTGGATGTAGCTGGAAACCGCAGCGATGTCTTCGTCGCTCAGCTTGCGTGCGATGGTGCGCATGGTCATTGCGTCGCCGTCGTTGGCGCGACCGCCGTCTTCCTTGCGGAAATCGGTCAGTTGCTTGGCGATGTATTGCGCGTGCTGGCCACCCAGATGGGGGAAGCCTGCGGCGGCATTGCCGGAGCCGTTCGGCGAGTGGCAGCCGGTGCAGGCTGGCAGACCTTTTTCCAGATTGCCGCCACGGAACAGCGCTTCACCGCGAGCGACGATCTTCGGATCGGCGGCGCCGACGCTGCCTTTCTGGCTGGCGAAGTACGCAGCGATGTCGGCCAGATCCTGGTCATTCAGGTTGGTCAGCAGCCCGGTCATTTCCAGCACCACGCGCTTGCCCGACTTGATGTCGTGCAATTGCTTGTCGAGGTAGCGTTCCCCTTGACCTGCCAGTTTCGGAAAGTTTGGCGCCATGCTGTTGCCGTCCGGGCCATGGCAGGCTCCGCACACGGCAGCTTTGGCCTGGCCTGCTGCGGCATCGCCGGCAGCATGGGCGACACCTGAAATTCCCACGGTCAACAGCAGACTCACGATCAATTTGTTCATCAGCTAATCCAACTACGGCTAAGGGTTAAGTTATGGACCGGGCTTACTCTCGCTCATCCAAAGGATGATGGCCTGGTAATCCTCGGCACTGCAGTCCATGCACAAACCACGCGGCGGCATCGCCTTGAAACCCTGGGTCACGTGTTGCACCAGCGTCCCCATACCTTTCGCCAACCTCGGCGTCCAAGCTTCCTGATCGCCTCTTGCGGGCGCCATGGGTAGTTGGCCGGAATGACAGGCACCACAAACACGGTTGTACACAGCTTCCGGATCCTGTGTAGCCTGTGCGCTGTAAAGCGGCATCAAGACTCCGGCAGCCAGCAGCCATTTCGTCATAAAACGACCTTTTCAGGGTTGAGAGCGTTCTGCGTTCTAATGCGCAATCAAAGTCTGTCGCTCTCGTGAACTTCATCCTTCGCTGGGACAAAGCACACACAAAATCTGCGGCATTATATACTGGCGTCACTGAAACGGAAGCGACACCGCGTTCCGCGCCCAATCCCGGCGCCGCCCACATCGGAAATCCCATGCAACTCAAGAATCCCATCCTCGGCCTGTGCCAACAGTCCACGTTCATGCTCAGTGCCGCCAAAGTCGATCAATGCCCAGACGACGAAGGCTTCGAAGTGGCGTTTGCCGGTCGTTCCAACGCTGGCAAATCCAGCGCGCTGAACACCCTGACCCACGCCAGCCTGGCGCGCACCTCGAAAACTCCGGGTCGCACACAGCTGTTGAACTTCTTCAAGCTAGACGAAGATCGCCGTCTGGTCGACCTGCCGGGGTACGGTTATGCAAAAGTACCGATCCCGCTCAAGCAACACTGGCAGCGCCACCTCGAGGCTTACCTCGGTGGTCGGGAGAGTTTGAAAGGTCTGATTCTGATGATGGACATCCGCCATCCGATGACCGACTTCGACCTGCTGATGCTCGACTGGGCCGTCGCCGCCGGCATGCCGATGCACATCCTGCTGACCAAGGCCGACAAGCTCACCTACGGCGCAGCCAAGAACACCTTGTTGAAAGTACAGTCGGAAATCCGCAAAGGCTGGGGCGACTCGATCACCATCCAGTTGTTCTCCGCCCCAAAACGCATGGGCCTGGAAGAGGCCTACACTGTATTGGCCAACTGGATGGAACTGGCAGACAAAGGCGCCGAGGCGGCAGCCGAGTAAGACAATTTCAAAACTGACTGTGGTGCTGTCAGGCAAGGCGAGAGTAACGCTAAAAAGCGGAGTTTAGGGGACCTGAATGAGCTTTTTTAGCGATGCTTTTAACGCAGCATGGCCGCGCTTCAGCCGATTTTTGGGCAAAAAAAGCCCCGGATTTCATTGGGGAGGGAGAAATTCCGGGGTTCAAGTTCCGAACCGCTAGGGCGGGGTTCAGATATCTGCCAACACTTAACACAACATAGGAGCATCGAAGGGCTTCACCAGCCATTCAGTACCTCTGAGTGTTCGATCAACAGATTAGTTCAGATTTTTTTCAAAAAGCTTTGGAATAGCCTCAAGCATTTATCGGTCTAAGCCGGTTCCCGGGGCTTGCCGCGACGGCGCGTCGCGGCAACTCTGCCAATATTCAGTGCGCCTCATCCCAGTTGTTGCCCACGCCAACTTCCACCAGCAGCGGCACATCCAGTTTCGCCGCTTCGCTCATGTGCGTACGAATCTCGGCGCTGACCTGCTCGACCAGATCCTCGCGAACCTCCAGCACCAGTTCGTCGTGCACTTGCAGGATGACCCGCGCGTCCAGACCCGACGCGGTCAGCCAGTTATCCACAGCCACCATGGCTTTCTTGATGATGTCCGCTGCCGTGCCCTGCATCGGCGCGTTGATCGCTGTGCGTTCTGCAGCGGCGCGTTCCTGCGGCTTGTTCGAGTTGATCTCCGGCAAGTACAGGCGACGACCGAAGAAAGTTTCGACGTAACCCTGATCCGCCGCCTGCGCGCGAGTGCGCTCCATGTATTCGCGAACGCCTGGATAACGAGCGAAGTAAGTATCGATGTAGGCCTTGGCGGTCTTGGTGTCGACGCCGATGTCCTTGCCGAGCTTCTGCGCGCCCATGCCGTAGATCAGACCGAAGTTGATCGCCTTGGCGCTGCGGCGCTGGTCCGAGGTCACTTGATCAAGCTCGACCTTGAATACTTCGGCAGCGGTTGCAGTGTGCACGTCGAGATTGTTGCGGAAGGCGTTCATCAGGCCTTCGTCACGGGACAGGTGCGCCATGATCCGCAGTTCGATCTGCGAATAGTCCGCCGCCAGCAGTTTGTAGCCTTTGGGTGCGACGAACGCCTGACGAATGCGTCGGCCTTCGGCGGTGCGCACCGGAATGTTCTGCAGGTTCGGGTCACTGGAGGACAGGCGCCCGGTCGAAGCCACAGCCTGGTGATACGAGGTGTGGATGCGACCGGTGCGCGGGTTGATCTGCTCCGGCAGGCGATCGGTGTAGGTGCTTTTCAGCTTGCTCATCGAGCGGTGCTCCATCAGCACCTTCGGCAAGCGGTGATCGTCTTCGGCGAGTTTCGCCAACACTTCTTCAGCGGTGGACGGCTGGCCTTTGGCGGTTTTCTTCAGCACCGGCAGGCCGAGCTTTTCATAAAGAATCACGCCCAGCTGCTTCGGCGAGCCGAGGTTGAATTCTTCCCCGGCGATTTCGAAGGCTTCACGCTCCAGCGCGACCATTTTGTTGCCAAGCTCAATGCTCTGAATGCCCAGCAACTCGGCATCGACGAACGCGCCCTGGCGTTCGATGCGCGCCAGCACCGGTACCAGCGGGATTTCGATGTCGGTCAGCACGCTGGCCAGACTCGGAATCGCGCTGAGCTTGTCGAACAGGGTCTGATGCAGGCGCAGGGTGATGTCGGCGTCTTCAGCGGCGTACGGCCCGGCCTGTTCCAGGGCGATCTGGTCGAAGGTCAGTTGCTTGGCACCTTTGCCGGCGATGTCCTGGAAGCTCACCGTGGTGTGGTCGAGATACTTTTGCGCGAGGCTGTCCATGTCGTGGCGGGTCGCGGTGGAGTTGAGCACGTAGGACTCGAGCATCGTGTCGAAGGCGATGCCGCGCACGCTGATGCCTTCACTCTGATCGCCGCCAATGGCGCAGTTGGCCAGAATGTTCATGTCGAACTTGGCGTGCTGGCCGACCTTGAGTTTGTTCGGGTCTTCCAGAATCGGCTTGAGTGCGCGCAGCACGGTGTCGCGATCCAGCTGCTCCGGCACGCCGATGTAGGAGTGGGTCAGCGGGATGTACGCAGCTTCGTTGGCCTGTACGGCGAACGACAGGCCGACCAGTTGCGCTCGCTGCGCGTCGATGCCGGTGGTCTCAGTGTCGAAGGCGATCAGCCTGGCGTTGCGCAGTTTTTCCAGCCAGACGTCGAAGCGAGCCTGATCGAGGATGGTTTCGTAGGCGGCTTCGGCAGGGGCAGCAGGTGCCTCGGCTTGCGGGGCGCTGAACAGATCATGTGCGGGCGCAGGTTCGGCCGCCGCGCTCAGTTCCAGGCGTTTGGCATCGCGATCCAGATCATTGAGCCAGCTCTTGAATTCCAGCAGGGTGTACAGCTCGTAGAGTTTGGCCGGATCCTCCTGGCCCATCTGCAGATCATCGAGGCCGATATCCAGTGGCACGTCGACCTTGATGGTCGCCAGTTGATAGGACAGGAAAGCCATCTCCCGGTGCTCTTCGAGCTTGGCCGGCAAGTTTTTTGCGCCACGGATCGGCAGGGTCGGCACGATATCGAGGTTGGCGTACAGCTCGGTCAGGCCGCCGTTGACGCCGACCAGCAGGCCGGACGCCGTCTTCGGGCCGATGCCCGGCACGCCCGGGATGTTGTCGGACGAATCGCCCATCAGCGCCAGATAATCGATGATCTGCTCCGGTGCGACGCCAAATTTCTCCTTAACGCCCTCCACATCCATCGAGCTACCGGACATGGTGTTGACCAAGGTAATGTGGCCATCGACCAGTTGCGCCATATCCTTGTCACCGGTGGAGATGATCACCGGGCGATCGGCGGCCGCGCTGCTGCGGGCGAGGGTGCCGATCACATCGTCGGCCTCGACGCCGTCGACGCACAGGAGCGGGAAGCCGAGGGCGATCACGCTCTGGTGCAGCGGCTCGATCTGCACGCGCATGTCATCGGGCATGCTTGGCCGGTTGGCCTTGTATTCGGCGTACATCTCATCGCGAAATGTCCCGCCCTTGGCGTCGAACACTACGGCGAAGGGGCTGTCCGGGTACTGCTTGCGCAGACTCTTGAGCATGTTCAGCACGCCTTTGACCGCACCGGTCGGCAGGCCTTTGGAAGTGGTCAGTGGTGGCAGTGCATGAAAGGCGCGGTACAGGTAAGACGAACCGTCCACCAGGACGAGGGGGGCTTGGCTCATGAGCAGGATCAACCTTTTCGGCGGGTCCGGGGCTAGAATAGCGGGACCGTTGACGACAAAGGGACAAGGTTATCATGCGTACGTTAAATCGCTTGCTGCTGGTCGGGTTGATCGCTGTCTCACCACTGGCCGCGATCGCGGCGGATGATGCGCCGGGCGGCGACCCCGAGGTCACCATTCGCACGGAGGGCGACAAGACCATTGAGGAGTACCGCCAGAACGGTTTCCTCTATGCGATCAAAGTCACGCCAAAGGGCGCGCCGCCGTACTTTCTGGTGCGCGCCGACGGGACGGATGCCAATTTCATCCGTTCGGATCAGCCGGATATGCTGATCCCGTCATGGAAGATATTCGAATGGAAGTAGGTTTTTAATTCACCCGGCGCCGCCGTTGCGGCGCCCGTACTGGCAGTTAAGACATGTCTGTGTTCACTCCCCTGGCTCGGCCCGAGCTGGAAACCTTTCTCGCCCCTTACGGGCTCGGCCGTCTGCTTGATTTCCAGGGGATCGCCGCCGGCAGCGAAAACACCAATTTCTTCATCAGTCTGGAGCAGGGCGAGTTTGTCCTGACCCTGGTCGAGCGCGGCCCGGTGCAAGAGATGCCGTTCTTCATCGACCTGCTCGACGTGCTGCACGAAGCCGAACTGCCGGTGCCTTACGCCCTGCGCACCACCGACGGCTTGGCCCTGCGTGAACTCAAAGGCAAACCGGCGCTGCTGCAACCGCGCCTGTCGGGCAAGCACATCAAAGTCGCCAACGCCCAGCATTGCGCCCAGGTCGGCGAGTTGCAGGCGCATCTGCACCTGGCGACCCAGGGCGAGCGCATGATCAAGCGCAAGACCGATCGCGGTCTGGACTGGATGCTGGAGGAGGGCACTGAATTTCTCTCGCACCTGAGCGATGAGCCGCGTGCCTTGCTGCAAAAGGCGCTGGGTGAGATCACCGAGCGCAAAGACAAGATCCTCGCGCTGCCTCGGGCGAACATTCACGCCGACCTGTTCCGCGACAACGCCATGTTCGAAGGCACCCACCTGACCGGGCTGATCGACTTCTACAACGCCTGCTCGGGGCCGATGCTGTACGACGTGGCAATTGCCTTGAATGACTGGTGTTCTGACGAGGAGGGCGTGATCGATGGCCCGCGTGCGCGTGCGTTTCTCGGTGCCTATGCGGCGCTGCGCCCGTTCACGGCGGCGGAGGCTGAGCTCTGGCCAACGATGCTGCGTGTGGCCTGTGTGCGGTTCTGGCTGTCACGCTTGATCGCCGCCGAGCAGTTCGCCGGGCAGGATGTGTTGATTCACGATCCGCAGGAATTCGAGCAGCGCCTGGCGCAGCGGCAGAAGGTCAATACACCATTGCCCTTCGCCCTCTGAGTAGATTCGCCAAGCAAACATGAACCTGTGGAAGCGAGCCTGCTCGCGAAGGCGGCGGCCCGTTCAGCATTTTTGCTGACTGACCCACCGCTTTCGCGAGCAGGCTCGCTCCCACAGGTTTTGTGTTGTTACAACGATTCCAGGCATCCCGCCAAATCATTGCCCAACTTTTCCAACACCTGCTCATATCCCTGAGCGGTCGCCGGCGTATAACCACCCAGCGCATCCAGCTCGGCCAGTTTCACTGGCAAACCGGCCACCAGCGTTTCCGCCAGACGTGGACGCAATGGCGGCTCGCTGAACACACAGGTCTTGCCCACTTCCTGCAAACGCTTGCGCATCGCCGCGACGTGCTGGGCGCCGGGTTGTACTTCGGCGGCCACCGCGAACACCCCGGCGTGCTTCAGCCCATAAGCGTCTTCGAAATAATCGAAGGCTTCGTGGAAGACGAAGTACGGCTTGCCTTCGACATTGGCCAGGCGCTTCTTCAAACGCTGATCCAGCGCATCCAGACGTGCATCGAAGGCTTTGGCATTGCTCTGATAACGCTGGGCATTGGCCGGGTCGGCGGCGCTGAGGTCGGCAGCCATTTTGTCGGCGATCACCCGCGCATTGACCGGTGACAGCCACAAATGTGCATCCAGCGAGCCGGGGCGATGATCGTGATCATGCTCGTCGGCTTCTTCGGCATGGGAATGGTTGTCCGCGCCGAAATGCCTCAGGTTGAGGCCAGGCAGATCCTGCACAGCGACGCTCGGCAGGCTGCGACCGCCGAGTACGCGCGGCAGGAAACCTTCCATGTCCGGGCCGATCCAGTAAAGCAGATCGACCGACTGCACCTTCCGTACGTCGGATGGGCGCAGGGCGTAATTGTGTGGGGAGGCACCCGGCGGCAGCAGCACCTCGGGAATCGCCACGCCGTCCTGCACGGCAGCGGCAATCAGCTGCAACGGTTTAATACTGGTGAGCACTTTGACCTCGGCCTGAGCCGTACCGATCAGCAGAAAACTGGCAACAAAAGCCACAAAAACAGAAAAAAGTCGGGACACGATGACCACTCAAGGAAGCGAGAACGGGTAACATAATAACGTCTCCAGCAAATCTCGTCGCCGCTCATGCCTATTACCCCGATTGCCAGCCGTCCCCACGACCACTCCCATTGCGTGCACAGCGCTTTGTCCGAGGCCGATACCTTGTGCGCGCAGAAAGGTTTGCGTCTGACCGCCCTGCGCCGCCGTGTGCTGGAACTGGTCTGGCAGAGCCACAAGCCGCTGGGTGCCTACGACATCCTCGCGGTGCTCAGCGAGCAGGACGGCCGCCGCGCCGCGCCGCCTACCGTGTACCGCGCACTGGATTTCCTGCTGGAAAACGGCCTGGTCCATCGCATCTCGTCGCTCAACGCCTTCGTTGGCTGCGTGCATCCTGAACACGCGCATCAGGGCCAGTTCCTGATCTGCCGCGAGTGCCACGCCGCCATCGAACTTGAGCAAAAAGTGATCAGCGACGCGATCATCAGCAGCGCCAAAGACGTCGGTTTTATCGTCGAAGCGCAGACGGTCGAAGTGGTTGGTCTGTGCGCCGGTTGCCAGGGGGCCTGATGAGCAACGCGCTGATCCGTCTGGAGCAGGTCGCCGTCACGTTTGCCGGGCAGACCGTGCTGGACAACATCGAGCTGAGCGTCGAGCCGGGGCAGATCGTCACCCTGATCGGCCCCAACGGTGCCGGCAAGACCACGCTGGTACGCGCCGTGCTCGGGCTGTTGAAGCCGAACAGTGGTAGCGTCTGGCGCAAACCGAAGCTGCGCGTCGGCTACATGCCGCAGAAGCTGCATGTCGACCCGACCCTGCCGCTGTCAGTGCTGCGCTTCCTGCGCCTGGTGCCTGGCGTCGATCGTTCGCGTGCCCTGGCCGCACTGAAGGAGGTCGGCGCCGAACACGTGATCGACAGCCCGGTGCAGAGCGTTTCCGGCGGCGAAATGCAGCGCGTGCTGCTGGCTCGGGCACTGCTGCGTGAGCCTGAGCTGCTGGTGCTCGATGAGCCGGTGCAGGGCGTCGACGTGGCCGGGCAGGCCGAGCTGTACAGCCTGATCACCCGGCTGCGCGACCGCCACGGTTGCGGCGTGCTGATGGTGTCCCACGATTTGCATCTGGTGATGAGCACCACCGATCAGGTGGTCTGCCTCAACCGCCACGTCTGCTGCTCCGGGCACCCCGAGCAGGTCAGCGGCGATCCGGCATTCGTCGAACTGTTCGGCAAGAACGCGCCGAGTCTGGCGATCTATCACCACCATCACGACCACGCCCACGACCTGCACGGTTCGGTGGTCAAAGGCCCGCTCGGCGGGCAACCTCATGTTCATGGAGACGGCTGCAAGCATGGCTGATTTTCTTTTGTATGCCCTGCTTGCAGGTCTGGCCCTGGCGCTGGTGGCCGGACCGCTCGGCTCGTTTGTGGTGTGGCGGCGCATGGCCTATTTCGGCGATACGCTGTCCCACGCCGCACTGCTGGGCGTGGCGCTGGGCTTTCTGCTGGACGTCAGCCCGACGGTGGCGGTAACGGTCGGTTGCCTGCTGCTGGCGGTGCTCTTGGTGACGCTGCAACAGCGCCAGCCGCTGGCGTCCGACACGCTGTTGGGAATTCTTGCACCGAGCACGCTCTCTCTCGGCCTGGTGGTACTAAGCTTCATGCATGAAGTGCGGATCGACCTCATGGCCTATCTGTTCGGCGATTTGCTGGCGATCAGTCCGAGCGACCTGGCGTGGATTCTCGGCGGCACTGCGGCGGTGCTGGTGGTGCTGGTGACGCTGTGGCGACCGCTGCTGGCGGTCACCGTGCACGAAGAATTGGCGCGGGTCGAAGGCTTGCCGGTTGCGGGTTTGCGCTTGGCGCTGATGCTGTTGATCGCAGTGGTGATCGCCGTGGCGATGAAAATCGTCGGGGTGCTGCTGATCACTTCGCTGCTGATCATCCCGGCGGCTGCGGCACAGCGTCACGCCCGTTCGCCGGAGCAGATGGCGCTGGGCGCGAGCCTGCTGGGCATGCTCGCGGTGTGCGGCGGGCTGGCGTTGTCGTGGTTCAAGGACACCCCGGCGGGGCCGTCGATCGTGGTGACGGCAGCCGCGCTGTTTCTGTTGAGTTTTGTTCTGCCCCGTCGTGGGGTGTAGACTTGGCCGCTTTTTGCGCAATTAGAGAGTCGCAGGAATGAAGCCGTTCGCCTCCCGTTATCTGCTCCTTGTCGCATTTTCAGTGCTGCTGGGCGCCTGCCAAAGCACGCCGCCGGTGGCTGAAGTCCCGGATGCGCGGGCTACGGCCATCGCACAGCTGGAGCAAAGCCTCGCCAGCAGCGAACTGGCCACCGCCGAAGACCAGTTGGCCGCGTTGCAGGCCGCAACCCCCAATGATCAATCCCTGGAGCAATACCAGCGGCAGCTGGCCGAGGCGTACCTGCGCCGCAGCCAGATCGTCCTGCAAAAAGGCGATGTCAACGCTGCAGCCACTGCATTGAGCCGTGCTCGCGCCCTGATGCCCAAAGCGCCCGCGCTGACCGGCGGCGTCAACGGCGCGATCACCGAAGCGCGCAAGGCCGAGCTGGAAAAGGCTGAGGCCGCACTGCTGGCTGCCGAAGCCAGGCCGAAAGCCAAGGTCATCGACCCGACCGCCGAAAGCACCACCGTTGCGTTGAACATCGGCGATATTCACAAGCTGCAACGACAACTCGATGCGATCGCCGCCGATGTGGTGAATTACGAATGCGCCGTCAGCATTCAGGCGCCGCGCACCGCGGATTATCCCTGGCTGGCGACGTTGCTGAGCAAGCGAGTCAAGAAGCTCGATCCAGATTTTGATTTGCAGATCGACAAGCAGATCCTGCGCACAGTGCCGGCGCAGATGGTTTTAAGCCCGCGCAAGCCATAAAAAGATCGCAGCCTCCGGCAGCTCCTACATGGGATTGAGTACATCCTGTAGGAGCTGCCGAAGGCTGCGATCTTTTGCTTTTACGCTGGAATCGCCTTGGCCTTAGGCTCCCGCGCCCAGACCCGATGCTCGCCGATCGCGGCGAAGAACGGCTTGGTCAACGCGCCCACATCCGCGCCCTGCAACAGCCCCGCATCCGCATCGAGCTTCAGCAAGTCCTGCAATTGCTTGGCCTCGCCGTGCAGCGCGATCGCCTTCAGGTGCTTGTACGCTTCCAGCAGGTAATGCAACGCCACTCCATCACCGCTCAACGCAGTAATCGACGCCGCGCCACCCGGCACGAATACCGCGTCGAAAGCGATCGACGGCATGCCTTCCATCGACGCATCCACCGGCAATGCCTTGCCGTCAGCGGCTGTCACTGGCGCCGAGGTCGGGCCGAGCAGTTTTGCGTGAGCGCCTTCGGCTTCCAGCGCTTTCTTCATCGCATCGATGGCCGCAGCATCAACTCCGTTGGCCGCGAGAATCGCCACCTTGCGCGTCTTGATATTGCCCGGCAGCAGGTTGGCCTGGCTCAGCGCTGGCGATTGCTCCAGCGAGGTCTTGCGCACTTCGACCGTGCCTTTGGCTGGCGCCGGCAAGCCGAGGTTTTCCGCCACGCGTTTGGCCAGGGTCAGGTCGATATTGGCGAGGATTTCGTTCACTTCACGGGCACGGATGAACTCACGCTCGACCTTGCCCAGCTCGAAGCTGTAGGCAGCGATGATGTGCTCTTTCTCGTGCTCGCTCATGCTGTTGAAGAACAAGCGGGCCTGGGAGAAGTGATCGCTGAACGATTCGCTGCGCTGACGGATCTTCGCTGCGTCGATGCGCTCCGGGTAGCTCTCGAAACCACCGTCCTGTGCCGCCGGCGGGGTTTCTTTCGGCCAGCCGCCGTCGATCGAGTTTGGCTCGTAAGAAGCGCGGCCCTTGTCGATGGTGGTGCGGTGTTGTGCATCGCGCTGGCCGTTGTGGAACGGCGCCACCGGACGGTTGATCGGCAGCTCATGGAAGTTCGGCCCGCCGAGTCGGCTGATCTGCGTGTCGGTGTAGGAAAACAGCCGACCTTGCAGCAGCGGGTCATTGGAGAAGTCGATGCCTGGCACGATGTGGCCAGGGCAGAAAGCGACCTGCTCGGTTTCCGCGAAGAAGTTGTCCGGGTTGCGGTTCAGGGTCATTTTGCCCAGCGGCGTAATCGGAACGATTTCTTCGGGGATGATCTTGGTCGGGTCGAGGATGTCGAAGTCGAAGTCGTGTTCGTTCTCTTCTTCGACGATCTGCACGCCCAGCTCCCATTCCGGGTAGTCGCCCATTTCGATCGCTTCCCACAGGTCGCGACGATGGTAGTCGGTGTCTTTACCGGCGAGCTTCTGCGCCTCGTCCCACACCAGCGAGCAGGTGCCGGCGGTAGGGCGCCAGTGGAATTTGACGAAGCGTGATTTGCCCTCAGCGTTGATCAGGCGGAAGGTGTGCACACCGAAGCCCTGCATGCTGCGCAGGCTTTTCGGGATGGCCCGGTCGGACATCGCCCAGATGACCATGTGCGCCGATTCCGGCACCAGCGAGACGAAGTCCCAGAACGTATCGTGAGCCGAGCCGCCGGTGGGAATTTCGTTGTGCGGCTCGGGTTTCACCGCGTGGACGAAGTCCGGGAACTTGATCGCGTCCTGAATGAAGAACACCGGCATGTTGTTGCCGACCAGGTCGAAGTTGCCTTCATCGGTAAAGAATTTCACCGCAAAGCCGCGCACGTCACGCACGGTATCGCCGGAACCCCGTGGCCCCTGCACCGTGGAAAAGCGCACGAACACTGGGGTTTTCTTGCCCGGATCCTGCAGGAAGCCGGCCTTGGTCAGCGCTGCATGGTTCTCGTAGGTCTGAAAGAAACCGTGCGCGCCAGTGCCGCGAGCATGGACGATGCGCTCCGGAATCCGCTCATGGTCAAAGTGCGTGATTTTTTCACGCATGATGAAATCTTCCAGCAGCGAAGGCCCGCGCGGCCCGGCTTTGAGGGTGTTCTGGTTGTCGGCGATCTTCACGCCCTGATTGGTGCGCAGTGCCTGACCGGTGGCGTCCGAACGGAATTCTTCCAGGCTGTCGAGCTTGGCGTTGGTGTTGGCGCGATCCGGGGTGTCGGTTCCGGCCATCTCGCTTTTATCGGGTGCAGGCTTTTTGATGCTCATCAGACGTAAACTCCTCGTTTGGCCCCGGATGCCTTCCGCAGACCCTTGAGTGATTCCCGGGCACGGCACCCAGGGTTTCAAGTCGCTTACTTAGTGACTGATGAGCGTTTCAGCCGTTCCGTTTATCTGACCTTTGATCGCGTTATTGCCAAATTGAAGGTTAATTGCGAAATAAATGCTAAGAACCTCTATACGGACAGGCTAAAATGCGCGCCCGGCTAACCGCTGATCCTTTTCCAACGCGCCCCACAAGGTTCGCTACGTGATCGAGTTTCAAAACGTCCACAAGACTTACCGCGTTGCCGGTAAGGATATTCCCGCGCTGCACCCGACCAGTCTCGCCATCGAGAACGGCCAGGTGTTCGGCCTGATTGGCCATTCCGGTGCGGGCAAAAGTACCCTGCTGCGTCTGATCAATCGTCTGGAAGATTCCAGTGGCGGCAAGATCATCGTCGACGGCGAAGAAGTCACCGCACTGGACGCCAACGGCCTGCGCCGTTTCCGCCAGCAGGTCGGGATGATCTTCCAGCACTTCAACCTGCTCGCCTCCAAGACCGTCGCCGACAACGTGGCCCTGCCGCTGACCCTGGCCGGTGAGTTGTCGAGCAGCGAAATCAACCATCGCGTGGCCGAGCTGCTGGCGCGGGTCGGTCTGTCCGACCACGCGAAAAAGTACCCGGCGCAATTGTCCGGCGGTCAGAAGCAACGCGTCGGCATTGCCCGTGCGCTGGCGACCAAGCCGAAAATTCTGCTGTGCGACGAGGCCACCAGCGCCCTCGACCCGCAGACCACGGCATCGGTCCTGCAACTGCTGGCCGAAATCAACCGCGAACTGAAACTGACCATCGTCCTGATCACCCACGAGATGGACGTGATCCGTCGCGTCTGCGATCAGGTCGCGGTGATGGACGCTGGCGTGATCGTCGAGCAGGGTCCGGTGGCCGATGTGTTCCTGCATCCGCAGCACCCGACCACCAAGCGTTTCGTCCAGGAAAGCGAGCAGATCGACGAGAGCGAGCAGCGTGACGACTTCGCCCATGTGCCCGGGCGCATCGTGCGTCTGACCTTTCAGGGCGAGGCGACCTACGCGCCGTTGCTCGGCACCGTCGCGCGGGAAACCGGCGTCGACTACAGCATCCTTGCCGGTCGCATCGACCGCATCAAAGACATTCCGTACGGGCAACTGACCCTCGCTGTCACCGGTGGCGACATGGAAGCGGCGTTTGCCCGCTTCACCGCCGCTGACGTTCACATGGAGGTGTTGCGCTAATGGCCGACCTAATGAGTTTCTTCGCCAATATCGACTGGTATGAAATCTGGCTGGCGACTGGCGACACCATGCTGATGCTCGGCGGTTCGCTGTTGTTCACGGTGCTGCTCGGTCTGCCGCTGGGCGTGCTGCTGTTTCTCTGCAGCCCGCGTCAGTTGCTGGAGAACCGTGGCCTCTACGCCGTGCTGTCGCTGGTGGTGAACATCTTGCGTTCGCTGCCGTTCATCATTCTGCTGATCGTGATGATCCCGTTCACCGTGCTGATCACCGGCACCTCGCTGGGTGTGGCCGGGGCGATCCCGCCGCTGGTGGTGGGCGCCACGCCGTTCTTCGCGCGTCTGGTGGAAACCGCGCTGCGCGAAGTCGATCGCGGCATCATCGAAGCGACCCAGTCGATGGGCGCGACCACGCGGCAGATCATCATGAACGCCTTGCTGCCGGAAGCCCGTCCGGGCATCTTCGCAGCGATTACGGTGACAGCGATTACACTGGTGTCCTACACGGCGATGGCCGGTGTGGTCGGCGCCGGTGGTCTGGGCGACCTGGCGATCCGTTTCGGCTACCAGCGTTTCCAGACTGACGTGATGATCGTCACCGTGGTGCTGCTGTTGATTCTGGTGCAAGTGCTGCAAATGGTTGGCGACCGTCTGGTCGTGCATTTCTCGCGCAAATAAGCGGTTTTTTAATCAAGAGGCGCGGGCCATTCGCTGGCGGGCGCCCTCACAAGGAGTTAGCTGAATGAAAAAACTGATCGCTGCTTTCGCCGCTGTTGCGGCGTTTTCGGCCCACGCCGAGACCCTGACCGTTGCCGCCACCCCGGTGCCGCACGCGGAAATCCTCGAATTCGTCAAACCGGCCCTGGCCAAGGAAGGCGTGGATCTGAAGGTCAAGGTCTTCACCGACTACATTCAGCCGAACGTACAGGTCGCTGAAAAGCGTCTGGACGCCAACTTCTTCCAGCACCAGCCGTACCTCGATGAGTTCAACAAGGCCAAGGGCACCAGCCTCGTCGCCGTGACCGGCGTGCACCTGGAGCCGCTGGGTGCTTATTCGAGCAAGCTCAAGGATCTGAAGGACCTGCCCGGTGGTGCCAACGTGGTGATCCCGAACGACGCCACCAACGGCGGCCGTGCGCTGTTGCTGCTGGACAAGGCTGGCGTGATCAAGCTCAAGGATTCGAAAAACATCCTGTCGACCGTCAAAGACATCGCCGAGAATCCGAAAGACCTGAAGATCCGTGAACTGGAAGCCGCGACCATCCCGCGCGTGCTGACTCAGGTTGATCTGGCGCTGATCAACACCAACTACGCGCTGGAAGCCAAGCTTGATCCGTCCAAGGATGCGCTGGTGATCGAAGGCAACGACTCGCCGTACGTGAACATCCTCGTGTCCCGCGCGGACAACAAGGACAGCGACGCGATGAAGAAACTGGCGGCTGCGCTGCACAGCCCGGAAGTGAAGCAGTTCATTACCGAGAAGTACAAAGGCGCGGTGTTGCCGGCGTTCTGATTCAGGTTGCTGCAATGAAAAAGGGGACGCCAATGGCGTCCCCTTTTTTGTGTCTGGTGCCTGGCTTGCGACCTGCCTTGAAGCTTCCCCTCACCCCAGCCCTCTCCCGAGGGAGAGGGGGCCGACCTTCAAGCTTTTCGAGCCTGAGATCGACTCACAATTGCAGGTCGGCGCAATTCGAATAAACACCTCGGTCAGTCCCCTCTCCCTCTGGGAGAGGGTTAGGGTGAGGGGCTTTTTAGCTTTTGAACTGTCACTTGCGCTCAAGCATCGCCGGCAACTGCGCCACCAGCTTGGCATTGTTCAACGGCGCGCGAATAAACCCGCGCTGCGTGCCGTCCGGGCCGATCACGGCGAGATTGCCGCTGTGATCCACGGTGTAATTCGGCTTGCTGGTATCGGCGGGAATGAACGGAATGCTCACCGCGTTCGCCACCTTCTGCAGTTCCTCGATAGATGAAGGCGTCAGGCCTATGAACTGCGGATCGAAATAGCCCAGGTACTGCTTCAACTGCTTCGGCGTGTCGCGGTTGGGGTCAACGCTGACCAGCACGATCTGCAATTTATCCACAGCCTCTTTCGGCAATTCACTCTTGATCTGCCGCAGTCGCGCCAGGGTGGTCGGGCAGATGTCCGGGCAGAAGGTGTAGCCGAAGAACAACAGACTCCACTTGCCTTTCAGCTCATCGATGGCAACCGGTTTGCCGTCCTGATCGGTCATGGTCACGTCCGGCAGGTTGCGGCTCTGCGGCAGCAGGATGATCCCGGCGTCGATCAGCGCAGTCGGGTCGCCCTGGCCTTTGCCGTTCAGCACTTTATTCACGGTAAGCCCGAGGATCAGCGCGATCACGGCGACGAGGATGAAGACGGTTTTCTGGGTTCGGGTCATAGGTTCAACAGTAAGTAGTGGTCTACGAGCAGGGCGATGAACAACAGGAACAAGTAATAAATAGAGTACTTGAAGGTGTTGATCGCCGCGTGCGGCCGAGTGCCACGGTACAGCACCACGGCCCATTGCAGAAACCTCGCGCCCAACGCCAGCGCACAGACCAGATACAGCACGCCGCTCATGTGAATCACGTAGGGCAAGAGGCTCACTGCCAGCAACGCAAAGGTGTACAGCAGAATGTGCACTTTGGTGTAGTGCTCGCCATGGGTCACCGGCAGCATCGGAATGTCGGCCTTGGCGTATTCCTCCTTGCGATGAATCGCCAGTGCCCAGAAGTGCGGCGGGGTCCAAGCGAAGATGATCAGCACCAGCAACAGCGGTTCGGCGCTGACATGGCCGGTGGCGGCAGTCCAGCCCAGCAGCGGTGGCGCGGCACCGGCGAGGCCGCCGATGACGATGTTCTGCGGCGTCGCGCGTTTGAGGAAACCGGTGTAGACCACCGCGTAACCGAGCAGCGAGGCGAGAGTCAGCCAAGCGGTCAGCTGATTGGTGAAGGTCAGCAGCAGCGCCTGGCCGAGCAATGCCAGCACCAGGGCGAAGGTCAGCGCCGCCACAGGTGAAACCCGGCCTTCGGCCAGCGGCCGTTTGTGCGTGCGCGCCATTACCGCATCAATGCGCCGATCGACCACATGATTGACCGCCGCCGCACCGCCGGCGCACAAGGCAATGCCCAGATTGCCAAACACCAGCACTGTCCACGGCACGCCGGCGCGGGTAGCGAGGAACATGCCGACCAGCGAGGTGATCAGCATCAGCACCACGACTTTCGGTTTGGTCAGCTCCAGATAATCGCGCCACAGCGCTTGCGCTGCACGCTCGCCGATCAGACTCGCCATGGCGTTTCTCCTTTCAATGCGATGGGCGCGACGACAGGTTTGTGCGCACTCAAGCGCCAGCGCGCCAGCACCGGTTGGTTCACCCGCAACAGGCTGGTGCGCGCGTGATAGTTGACCAGCACCAGAGTCAGCAACAGCGCCGCACCGCCAGCGTTATGGGCGACGGCCACTGGCAGCGGTAGATGAAACAGTACGTTGCTGATGCCGAGGGTGATCTGCGCGGCAAGGGCGATCAGCAGCAATCCGGCCAATCGGGTCATGCCTACCGCTTTCAACTGCCACGCCAGACCGAGCAGCACGACCGTCACCAGCAGAGCGCCGATGCGGTGGGTCAGATGAATCGCCGTGCGCGCATCGCTATCGAGTTGTCCGCCGAGATAATTCGGGCCGATGTGCTGGGTCAGGTGGAAACCGTTGGCGAAGTCCGCCGGCGGCAGCCATTGGCCGTGGCAGGTGGGGAAGTCGATGCAGGCCACCGCTGCGTAGTTGGAACTGACCCAGCCGCCCAAGGCGATCTGGCCGATCACCAGCAGCAGGCCCGCCGTCGCCCAGTATTGCAGGCGCTTGGGTACGGTCAGCGCCGGCAGCACGCCGGACAACCTCAGCGTCAGCAGGAACAGCAGACTCAACGTGGCAAAGCCGCCGAGCAAATGCCCGGTGACCACTTGCGGCCAAAGCTTGAGCGTCACCGTCCACATACCGAACGCCGCTTGGGCGATGACCACCGCCAGCAGAAACAGCGGCAGTTTCACCGGCTGGCCCGGATGGCGCCGGTTGACCCAGGCGCGCCCGGCCAAAACTGAAATCAGCAAGCCGAGGGTGCCGGCGAAGTAGCGGTGGATCATCTCGTTCCAGCCCTTGTGCGCCTCCACTGGCGCGTCAGGGAAATGCAGTTCGGCATGGGCCAGTTGCGCCTCGCTTTTCGGCACGCTGATAAAGCCGTAGCAGCCTGGCCAGTCCGGGCAGCCGAGGCCGGCGTGGGTCAGGCGGGTGTAGGCGCCGAGCAGCACGACAATCAGCGCCAGCAGGGTGGCAAACAGCGCGAGGCGAAATCCAGGTTTGGCCATGACGATGCCCTCATCCGATGTTCGACAGTTTCAGCAGATGCCGCAGGTCGTTAAGCAGATCCTTGCCCTTCACATTCGGCTCGTAACGCAGCACCAGATTGCCGTGCGGGTCGACGATCCACAGCTGCGGCACAGCTTTATCGCCGGTGGTCCTGGCGAACACCCCGGCATCCAGCGGATAGCGCTGCAACTGCGGATATTCACGGTCGAGTTTTGCGGCGTAATCAGCGCTCAGTGGTTGCGCGGCGGCGAGGGCGTGGCTGGCGCGCCCGGCTTCGCGGCCGAGGCTGATCTGGATCTGCCGCGCCAGATAAACCAGTTGCTGGCAATCGACGGCACAATCCTTCGGCGCCGTGACCAGAATCTGCCAGCGCTGCTCATCGGCCTGCACGCCGAGGTCGGCGCGGGTCTGGCCGTTGCCGATCAGCTCGCCGTGGTAGCTGCGTCCTTCCGGCACCCAGAACTGCAATTTGTACATGCCGGTGGCGAGCAGCATCGGCCCGACCACGCCAAGCACGATCAGCAACAATTGAATGCGCCCGCGCCGGCGGCTCGGAACGGGTTTGGCCTCAGACATGCTGGGTGGATTCATGGCGCTTCCCATGGCGTTTCTCCTTTGCGTGGTGCCAGCCGAAATAGAGGTAGAGCCCGAGCAACGCCGTGGCCATGGCGAACCATTGCACGGCGTAGCCGAGGTGTTTTTCCGGGCCCATCGCGACTACCGGCCAATCGGTCTGGTAGCTGGCCGGGCCGGGTTCGGCGCGTAATTCGTAGGCGAAGCCGTCGCGCTCCAGGGTTTGCCACAATTTGCCCGGCTCGACGGCGGTAATGGTTTGCGGCCAGACATGGCTGACCGGATCGGCGTGCAACTGGAACGTTGCGCCGGGGGCGACATAGACCCAGGCGTCGAGCGTCAGCGCCTCGGCCGGTGTCGTGAATTGCGGTGGCACGCGTCGATCGGGCCATGGCAGCCAGCCGCGATTGACCAGCAGCCACAGACCGCTGCGTTGATCCTGAAACGGTTGCAGCAATTCGACGCCGACCTTGCCGCCACGCTGGCGGTTGTCGAGCAACAGGGTATGGGCGGGGTCGAACTGGCCGTGCAGGCGCACGCGGCGGTAAGCCGGGTCGGCGCTGGCGAGCAGTTCACTGCTGGCCAGCGGTTCGGCCACGCGACGTTCGGCATAACTGGCCAGCAGCGCGGTTTTCTCCGCCCCCCGGCCCAGTTGCCAGAAGCCCAGTGCAACCATCAGCGGCAGCAACAGCGCCACCACGACAGTAGGAATCACGCCCGGGCGAAAGCGCTTCATGGGCGCGCCATAAAGTCAGTCATCGCGATCGCTATACTCAAGTGCATCGCCTGTCCCCCGGAGTCTTGCCATGTTCAAAGCAGCGATCGTCCTGATGCTGATTGCCACGGTCGTCAGCCTGTTCAGCGGCCTGTTTTTCCTGGTCAAGGACGACAGCAGCTCCAATCGGCTGGTCATCGCCTTGAGTGTTCGGGTGGCACTGGCCGTGGTCACCGTCGGCCTGATGGCCTGGGGTTTCTACAGCGGCCAGTTGGTGTCCCATGCGCCTTGGTAGCGCCAGCAGTCAGAGGACGTAAACGAAGAAGAACAAGCCGATCCAGACCACGTCGACGAAGTGCCAATACCAGCTCGCCGCTTCGAAACCGAACTGGTGCTCGTTGTCGAAATGGCCTTTCATGATGCGCATCAGCATCACGAACAGGATGATCGTGCCGATGGTCACGTGGGCGCCGTGGAAGCCGGTAAGCATGAAGAACGTCGCGCCGTAGATGCCCGAGCCGAGGGTCAGCCCCAGCTCTTGGTAGGCGTGAATGTATTCCTCGGCCTGGAAGCCGAGGAACGCGATGCCCAGCAGTACGGTAATCGCCAGCCACAGTTTCAGTGCGCCGCGATGGCCTTTCTTCAGCGCATGGTGGGCGATGGTGATGGTCACGCTGGAGCTGACCAGCAGGATCGTGTTGAGCAGCGGCAGGCCCCAAGGGCTGATGACATCCTTGGGCGGTGGGAACAGTTTCGGGTCGGGGTTGTTCAGCAACGGCCAGACATATTCGAAGTTCGGCCAGAGCATTTCCGACAGGCCCTTGCTGCCTTCGCCGGCCAGCCCCGGTGCCGACACGACGCGGATATAGAACAGTGCGCCGAAGAAGGCGACGAAGAACATCACCTCGGAAAAGATGAACCAGCTCATGCCCCAGCGGAACGAGCGGTCCAGCTGTGGGCTGTACAGCCCCGCGCGACTTTCCTTGATCACCGCACCGAACCAGCCGAACAGCATGTACGCCAGCAGCAGGCCACCGACGAAAAAGATCAGTGGGCCGTGGGAATCCGGGCGTGCGGCCTTGAGATCGTTGAACCAGGTGGCGAGGCCGTACACGGTGACGAACATCCCGAGCGTGGCGATGATCGGCCATTTGCTCTGGGCCGGGACGTAATAATGCTCATGAGTTGCCATTTATTGTTCTCCTTATCGGCCACGCTCAACCGCCAGTGTTAACAGCCACCGGCGGATGTCGGGCGGTGATATCGAACAGCGTGTAGGACAGCGTCAGGTGCTTCACTTCCTTGGGCATGTCGCGGTCAACGATGAAACGCACCGGCATTTCGATCTGTTCACCGGGCTGCAGCACCTGCTGGGTAAAACAAAAGCATTCGGTCTTGTGGAAAAACGCCGCCGCGTTGCTCGGCGCGATGCTCGGCACCGCTTGCGCGCTCATCGGTTTGTCGGTGGGATTGCGCGCGATGAACACCATTTCGTTGACCGCGCCGGGGTTGGCGGTCAGCTCGTCGTGTTTCGGGTAAAAGTCCCACGGCATGTCGGCGGTGTTGGTCGAGAGAAACTGCACGCGCACCTGGCGGGAGGTGTCGACCACTTGCTCGCCTGAGTACTGGCTGCCGGTCTTGCCGTTGATGCCGAAGGCTTTGCACATCACGTCGTAGATCGGCACCAAGGCAAAACCGAAGACAAACATCGCCACCACCACCAGCAGCAGGCGGGTGACGAGTTTCTTCAGCGAGATCGAGTCAGCCATGATTCATGTTTCCTCGTGTTCCCTGGTGGCCGGTGAAGCTTTTGTGGAGAGGGGATCTGTGTACATCCACAGGAGATCTGTGAGCATCCACTGGGGATCTGTGCCTCTGCACACATTGCAAAAAACAGCAGGTGTTCATTTCACTTCCGGCGGCGTGGTGAAGGTGTGATACGGCGCTGGCGACGGCACGCTCCACTCCAGCCCTTCGGCACCGTCCCACGGTTTCGCCGGGGCCGGTGCGCCGCCACGGATGGTCTTGATGACGATGAACAGGAAGAAGATCTGCGTGGCGCCGAACATGAATGCGCCGATCGACGAGACCATGTTGAAATCGGCGAACTGCAGGTTGTAGTCCGGAATCCGTCGCGGCATTCCCGCAAGACCGACGAAGTGCATCGGGAAGAAGGTCAGGTTCATGCCGACGAACGACAGCCAGAAGTGCAGCTTGCCGAGGGTTTCGTCGTACATGTGCCCGGTCCACTTCGGCAGCCAGTAATAAGCCGAGGCGAAGATGCCGAAGATCGCCCCCGGTACCAGCACATAGTGGAAATGCGCGACGACAAAGTAGGTGTCCTGATACTGGAAGTCCGCTGGGGCGATCGCCAGCATCAGCCCGGAGAAACCGCCAATCGAGAACAGGATGACGAACGCCACGGCAAACAGCATCGGTGTCTCGAAGGTCATCGAGCCTTGCCACATGGTGCTCGCCCAGTTGAACACTTTCACACCCGTAGGCACGGCGATCAGCATGGTCGCGTACATGAAGAACAGCTCGCCCACCAGCGGGATGCCGACCACGAACATGTGGTGCGCCCAGACGATGAACGACAGGAACGCGATGCTCGCCGTGGCATAGACCATCGAGGTGTAGCCGAACAGCGGCTTGCGCGCGAAGGTCGGGATGATCTGGCTGACCGCGCCGAACGCCGGCAGGATCATGATGTACACCTCGGGGTGGCCGAAGAACCAGAATACATGCTGGAACAGCACCGGGTCACCGCCGCCGGCAGCACTGAAGAAACTGGTGCCGAAGTGAATATCCATGAGCATCATCGTCACGCAGCCGGCCAGCACCGGCATCACTGCGATCAGCAGAAACGCGGTGATCAGCCAGGTCCAGACGAACAGTGGCATTTTCATCAGGGTCATGCCGGGCGCGCGCAGGTTGAGGATGGTCGCGACTACGTTGATCGCGCCCATGATCGAACTGATGCCCATCAAGTGGATGGCGAAGATGAAGAACGTCACGCTTTCCGGCGCGTAGGTCGTCGACAGCGGCGCATAAAAGGTCCAGCCGAAATTTGGCCCGCCACCCGGGGTGAACAGCGTCGAGACCAGCAGCAGAAACGCCGCCGGCAACAGCCAGAAGCTGAAGTTGTTCATCCGTGGCAGGGCCATGTCCGGCGCGCCGACCATCAGCGGAATCATCCAGTTGGCGAGGCCGACGAATGCCGGCATCACCGCGCCGAACACCATGACCAGACCGTGCATGGTGGTCATCTGGTTGAAGAATTCCGGCTGCACGATCTGCAGGCCGGGCTGGAACAGCTCGGCGCGAATGACCATGGCGAACGAGCCGCCGAGCAGGAACATGCAGAAGGCAAACCACAGGTACAGCGTGCCGATGTCCTTGTGGTTGGTGGTCAGCACCCAGCGCATCAGGCCTTTGGCGGGGCCGTGGGCGTGGTCGGCGTGACCGTGGTCATCGATGACAGCGCTCATGGCCGGTCTCCTTCACGAAAGTGGACGGGGCGGGCCGGAGCGCGCTGCCCCGACCGGTTCACTGAATACGCAATTGACCGGCTCATTTGCTTTCCGCCTGTTTCAGCTCCAGCACTTCTTTTGGCGTGACCATGTCGCCCTTGTTGTTGCCCCAGGCGTTACGTTCGTAAGTCACGACCGCTGCGATATCGACTTCTGACAGCTGTTTGCCGAACGCCGCCATGGCGGTGCCGGGTTTGCCGTGGTAGACGATGCTCAGGTGATCCTTGATCGGCCCGGTGGCGATTTTCGAGCCCTTGAGCGCCGGGAACATCGGCGGCAGGCCCTGGCCTTCAGCCTGGTGACAGGCCACGCAAGTGGTGTGGTAAACCTTGTCGCCGCGCTCCTTGAGTTCGTCGAGGGTCCATTCCTTGCTGGTCAGTTCTTTGAGCTGCGCGGCCTCGGCCTTGCGCTCGGCGAGCCATTTTTCGTAGTCGGCCTGTTCCTTGACCTCGACCACGATCGGCATGAAGCCGTGATCCTTGCCGCACAATTCGGCGCACTGGCCACGGTAGAGACCGGGCTTGTCGATGCGCGTCCAGGCCTCATTGACGAACCCGGGAATCGCATCGCGCTTGACCGCAAACGCCGGCACCCACCATGAGTGAATGACGTCAGCCGAGGTCACCAGAAAGCGCACCTTGGCGCCGATCGGCAGCACCAGCGGCTTGTCGACTTCGAGCAAGTAATGCTCGCCCTTGGCTTCCTTGTTGTGGATCTGCTCGGCGGGGGTGGCCAGGTTGCTGAAGAACTCGACGTCCTGGCCCAGGTATTTGTAGTGCCACTTCCACTGATAACCGGTGATCTGGATATCGATGTCCGGCTCGCTGGTGTCGTACATCTTGATCAGCGTCGCGGTGGCCGGCACGGCCATGGCCACCAGGATCAGCAGCGGCACGATGGTCCACATGATCTCGACGCCGGTGCTTTCGTGGAATTTGGCCGCGACCTGGCCAGTAGAGCGGCGGTGCACCATCATCGACCAGAACATGGCGCCGAAGACGATGATCCCGATCACCACACAGATCCAGAAAATGGTCATGTGCAGGTCGAATACTGCGTGACTGATTTCAGTCGCTCCAGGCGCCATATTCACAGTCCATGCCGCGTTGGCCGGGCTGAAAATCGACCACAACAGGAGTCCCATCCAGACATGTGGATGTCGCATCATTGCGGGTTCCCCTTATCGTTCTTGTTATCCCGCCGGCGTATCGCCTGCGGCAAGGGAGCGGCTGCATCAGACCACGAACTTGAATCGCCGGGCCTTGCTGCGGGTGCAGTCGGGCGTCATCAGCTAACTCCATTCATTGGCGAGTATAGACAGCGCCCGGGAATTGCAACCCGGGCACGTAAATGAGCTGAAACACCCGGCGCTTGCGTTCAAGTGCCCGAATGGAGAAGGATGCAGACGAGTGGTGGCGAATGGATATAACGCAGCTGCATCAAGGATGAAATAATTATGACAAATGCGTCTTAGCGTTTTTCGTAAGCCAGCTAAGTTATGTCTTCCCTATTTCATTGCCTTGTTTCCTGGAGTTTTCATGAACACCGCCGCATTGCGCGAGCAGATCCAAAAAGCCCAACAGCACGAAAAAGACACCGGCCTGCTGACCCGTCAGCTGGAAAGCAAGCTGCCTCACCTGCACCCGGCGATCCAGTTGCCGGAAGCCGACGCCCAGGGCGTGCTGACGCGTTTTGTCGCCGCCTACATCGATGAAGTACCGGACCTGCTGGATGCAGCCAATGAAGTCGCCAGGGAAGCGGGAATCGAATCGCAGATCAAACCGGTGCTGAAAATCGCCGAGCAGTATTTCCTCCAGCCGCCGGCGATCATGGCCGGACACGTCGGCCTGGACAGCCTGCTCGACGAGGCCTATCTGGCACACCGCTTTGTCGAAGAGGTCAACGACCTGTACATCAAGCATTTCGGCCAGCCATTGATCCCCTTGGACATGACGGTCGCCAACCTGATTGCTCACCAATTGATCGGTGAGGAATTTGCCAACCAACTGGATGAAGCGGTGCATCACGCGATCGACGAGATGCTCAACGAAGAGAGTTTTGCTTTGGAGTCGGTAGAAGCCTATCGCGAAAAACTCAGCAGCCCGGACACTGGCGCGGCGTGGAAACGCTGGCCGTGCATGAGCCGCCGGTTGGGTGTGGGGCTTGAGCTGGATCAGCCTGCTGCCTGATTTTCTTGTGTCATAAATCCAGTGTGGGAGCGAGCCTGCTCGCGAATGCGGTCGATCATTCAACATCTCTGTTGGCTGATACACCGCTTTCGCGAGCAGGCTCGCTCCCACAGGGTTTGCGTTTTGAGGTCGACTTCTAACCCGCCGCACCAATCCCGGTATTGGTCCGCACCCGGCCTTCCAGCCTGCGCTTCAACCCACGCGACTCGATCAACAGCTTCGACCCCTTCGCCGCATTCGCCCGGCCCCATTCCTCAAGCAACTCGAGACACGAATGGTCGATGTAGCTCAGGTTGTTCAGCGGCACATGCACTGTCGTGCCGTGGGGAATGCTGCCCAGCACTTGAGTCAGCGCGGGTACTTTGAGGAACGTCGCCGCGCCGACCAGACGCAATTCCATTTCGCCGTCCTGCGGCAGGTCGATCAGGCTGATTTTCAGGCGCGAAGCCTTGAATGCCAGTTTCAACATGGTCAGGCCGAAACCGATCAGCACACCGGTGAGCAGGTCAGTAAAAATGATCGCCAGCGCCGTCGCGGCGTAGGTGAACATTGGCATCCGCCCGTACCGACCCAGACCACGGAAAGCTTTCAGGTCGACCAGTTTGAAGCCGGTATACACCAGCACCCCCGCCAGGCTTGCCACCGGGATGCTTTGCAGCACGCTCGACAGCAACAGCACGAATGCCAGCAGCCACAGGCCATGGAAAATCGTCGAGTAGCGTGTGGTCGCACCAGCCTGAACGTTGGCCGAACTGCGCACGATCACCCCGGTCATCGGCAGCGCGCCGACCAGACCGCAGAGCATGTTGCCGACACCTTGCGCCGACAGTTCACGGTCGAAGTCCGAACGCACGCCGCTGTGCATGCGATCCACCGCCGCCGCGGACAACAGGGTTTCGGCACTGGCGATAAACGCCACGGCGAACGCGGCGATCAGCAGCGTCGGGTCAGCCAGATTCATCAGGTCGGCTGGCTTGAGCCAATCGATCGCCTCGGCCAGGTTCGCCGGTACCTCGACGCGCTTGACCTGCAACGCCAGCATCAGGCTCGCCACCGTCGCCAGACCCACACCGAGCAATGCGCCGGGAATGAAGCGCAGCGAATGCGGGCGGAATTTTTCCCACAGCCACATCACCGCAATCGTCGACAAGCCGAGCAGACCCGCCTGCCAGCCGAACGACGGCAAGGCTTGCGCTACGGCCGCCGGAAACGCCGTGAGGTTGTCGAGCCCGGAAGGCTGCGGCTTGGCATCGAGCATCACATGGATCTGCGAAAGCACAATCAACACGCCAATGCCCGCGAGCATGCCGTAGACCACCGCTGGCGCCGTGACGCGAAACCAGCAGCCGAGCTTCAGCCGCCCGGCGACCAGTTGCAGAAAACCGGCGAGCAGCAGGATCGGCCCGAGCATCTCGACGCCATGCTGGCGCACCAGCTCGAAAACCAGCACCGCCAGACCCGCCGCCGGACCGCTGACCTGCAACGGCGAGCCCGCCAGCCAACCGACTACCAGACCGCCGATGATGCCGGTGATCAGACCCTTGGCCGGCGGCAGCCCTGAGGCAATCGCGATGCCCATGCACAGCGGCAGGGCGACCAGAAACACAACCACGGAGGCGAGCAGCTCCCGTGGCAACACAGCTTTCAATTGAGCCGCACGCATGGCGATTCTCCCGAAGTTTTCTTCAGGCGTGGCGAGGCCGGGCCGCTGAATCAGCGGCCGGCGTCATACCACACAGATTGTTGGGAAGATTTAGAAGCGCGCTTTGGGCGTCGCCACAGGAATCGGATGGCTGCCGTCGAGAGGCAGGAAACGACCCTGGTCCGCGTCGTAAGCTTTGATTTCGCTGGTTTCGATGTTGTAGACCCAGCCATGGATGAACAGATGACCGTTCGCCATGCGCGAGGCTACCGAAGGATGGGTACGCAAGTGCTGCAGTTGGGCGATGACGTTTTCCTCGGTGAGGATCGGCATGCTGTCTTTTTCGTCGGTGCAGTTGCAGTTGTCGTGCACCATGGTTTTCGCGACTTCAGCGTGGCGCAGCCAGGCTTTGACCGTCGGCATTTTTTCCAGGCTGTCGGGGTTGAGTACCGCGCGCATGGCGCCGCAATCGGAGTGGCCGCAAATGATGATGTGTTGCACGCCCAGCGCCAGTACCGCGTATTCGATCGCGGTGGAGACGCCGCCGTTCATCTGACCGTAGGGCGGCACTACGTTGCCGACGTTACGGGTAACGAACAGATCGCCCGGTGAGCTCTGGGTGATCAGCTCGGGAACGATGCGCGAGTCGGCGCAGGTGATGAACATCGCCTTGGGCGCCTGAGCGGTGGCGAGCTTCTTGAACAGTTCTTCCTGCTGCGGAAAAACGTCATGGTGAAAGCGTAAAAAGCCATCAACGATCTGTCGCAGTGCTGCATCGGCGGATTGTGCTTCAGGGCTTTGCGCCGAGGCAGCCAACGACTGTTTATCCTTGTCACTCATGATTCATCCTCTTGTGCGGATTCAGGGAGTCTTCCCCGGTATTCCGGTATGAAGCCAGTGGCTGTTTAAACCATCCGGGTCATCCCGACCCGTCAGTCACTCGATGAACAAGGTAGCCGCCGAAACTTAACTGAAACTGAATCAAACGCTCTAGAACGTGTGTTCCAGGTCACAAAAAACGTGACTGGAGTGTTTCGGCGGAAGGATTCCAACCCGTCAACCCAAAGCCAATTGTCGCTAAATCAACGACATCTGGCGACCCGGCGGACAGAAGGCCGAGCAGTCGAGGTTATAGCCCTCGCGTTTGTTCAGGCCAAGCTTTTTGATGGCCTTGGCAAATCTTTGTGCGAGCAGGTCGGCAAACGGTCCTTCGCCGCGCATCCGCGCACCGAAACGGCTGTCGTAGAGTTCGCCGCCGCGACTCTGGCGGATCAGGCTCAGCACATGGGCGGCACGTTGTGGATAGTGCGCCTGCAACCACTCCTCAAACAGCGGCGCGACTTCCAGCGGCAGGCGCAGCATCATGTAGGCGGCGCTTTGCGCACCGGCGGTGTGGGCCTCGGTGAGCAGGCTTTCGATTTCGCTGTCATTGATCATCGGAATCATCGGCGAACACAGCACGCCGACCGGAATGCCTGCTTCACGCATGACCCGGATCGCGCGCAGGCGTGCCTTGGGCGCAGCGGCGCGCGGTTCGAGGATGCGTTTGAGTTCATCATCCAGCGTGGTCAGGCTGATCATCACCGTTACCAGCCGTTGCTGCGCCAGCTCCGTGAGCAAATCGAGATCGCGCAGAATCAGCGAACCTTTGGTGACGATGGTCACCGGATGTCGGTAGCGCAGCAGCACTTCCAGGGTCTGACGGGTGATTTTGTATTCGCGCTCGATGGGCTGATACGGGTCGGTGTTGGAACCAAGATTGATCGGCGCACATTGATAGCCGGGTTTGCTCAGTTGTTCCTCGAGGACCTGGGCGGCATTGGTCTTGGCTATCAGCCGGGTTTCGAAATCCAGGCCCGGCGACATGTCCCAGTAGGCGTGGCTGGGCCGTGCATAGCAATAGATGCAGCCGTGTTCGCAGCCGCGATAGGGATTTACCGAACGGTCGAAGGGCAGATCCGGCGAGGTGTTGCGGCTGATGATCGATTTGGCCTTCTCGATAATCACTTCGGTGTTTTGCGTCTCTGGCACTTCCTGATACCAGCCATCGTCCTCGGCCACCGAACGACTCGGCGCAAAGCGGTTGTGCGGGTTGGTTGCGGTGCCGCGACCGCGAGGTGGCAATGGAGTAGACATGAAAACGCCCCGATACTGTATATGCGCACAGTATCGGGGCGATCCTCATCTGGCTAGTGCCGTCGGGCGAGTGGTCAGTTGTGTTGCGTCACTTGGCCCAGATCGTCACCGGAGGTCTGCTTCATATCCTCCGTACGCAACTCGGCAACATCGGCAGCTTTCACCGGCGCACCCTTGTTGCCCCAGCTGCCACGAATGAAGCTCACCACATCCGCGACTTCCTGATCCGACAGGCGCCAGGCGAAACCGGGCATGGTGAAGGTCGATGGCGCGGTGTGCGTTGCCGGCAAAGTCCCGCCCTTGAGCACGATGTGGATGAGCGAGGTCGGATCGTCGGTTTGCAGCACCGGATTACCCGCCAGCGCCGGGAAGACCCGGGTGTAGCCATGGCCATCGGTCCGGTGGCAGGCCGCGCAGTTGTCGATGTACACCGACGCGCCGCGTTGGCTGTCGTCACCGTTCCACAGCGCTTTGGCTACTTTCTGGTCGTACTGATGCGGCTGATCCGCCGGGTCATTGGCCGGCAGTGATTTGAGATAGCGGGCAATCGCGGTGAGGTCGGCGTCGCTCATGTATTGCATGCTGTGGGTGACCACATCACTCATGCCGCCGAATACTGCGCTGCGATCACTGCGCCCGGTCTTGAGAAACTGCACCAGTTGTTCTTCGCTCCAGCTGCCGAGGCCATCCTTGTGATCGCCGCGCAGGCTCTTGGCGATCCAGCCTTCCAGCGGCGCACTGCCGGCGAGGAATTCGCTGCCGTCCGCCGCGCTCAGGGATTTTTCCTGCATGGTCAGGGCGCGCGGGGTGTGACAGGCGCCGCAGTGGCCGAGGCCTTCGACCAGGTATGCGCCACGATCGATCACCGGATCGGCCGATGTGGCCTGGTAATCCTCGACCTTCGGTGCGAACAGCCAGCGCCAGCCCATCAGCGGCCAGCGCATGCTCAACGGCCACGGAATGTCGCTGGCCTTGTTCTCCTGCGCCACCGGTTCGACGCCGTGCATGAAGTAGGCGTACAGCGCTTGCATGTCGGCCTGGTTGACCCGCGCGTAGGACGGGTAAGGCATCGCCGGGTACAACGTGCTGCCGTTTTTGGCCACACCGTGGCGCACGGCCTGGTCGAAGTCCTCGAAGCTGTAATCGCCCAAGCCGGTTTTATCCGGGGTGATGTTGGTCGAGTAGATCGTGCCGATCGGTGTTTCCATCGGCAGCCCGCCGGCGAACGGCTTGCCGCCCTTGGCGGTGTGACAGGCCACGCAGTCACCGGCGCGGGCGAGGTATTCACCTTGCTTGATCAGATTTTGATCAACATCGGCCGCATAAATTGCAGTGCTGCCGAGCAGGGCGAGGGTGGCGATAACGAAAGTTTTCATGGTCATCGCTCCTTAAGCCTGCACCAGCGGGCCGGGGTTTTTCAGGTACTGCTCGCGAATCGCTTTTGCCGACCAGTAGGTCAGCGCCGCCACCAGCCCGGTCGGGTTGTAGCCCAGGCCCTGCGGGAACGCCGAGGCGCCCGGGACGAACACGTTGTGCACGTCCCAGCTCTGCAAATAGCGGTTCAGCGCGCTGGTCTTCGGATCGGTACCCATGATTGCGCCACCGTTGAGGTGGGTGGTCTGGTACGAGGCGGTGTTGAAGTGGTCGCCGACCTGCTTGCCGATCACCGCAATGGCTTTCGGGCCCATGGCTTGGGCGATCTTGCCCATTTTCTCGACCATGAAGCGGTTCATCTTGATGTCGTTTTCCTGCCAGTCGAAGGTCATGCGCAGCAGCGGCAGGCCGTAGGCATCGCGGTACACCGGATCGAGATCGAGGTAGTTGCCACGGTAGGATTGATGCGCGCCGTGGGCGTCCATCGACACCTGGTGGGTGTAGTAATCGGCGGTTGCGCGTTTCCACGCGCTGCCCCAGGCCGGCGTGCCCGGCGGGTTCGAGGTGCCGGCAATCGGTCGACTGCCAGCCTGGTTGACCCACATCGGCGAACCGCCGACAAAGCCGTGCGGGCCGTGGTCGAAGTTATCGGCGTTGAAATCGTCCACCGCCACGCCGTTGCCGCCAGCGCCGATGAAGTTGTTGGTGTGGGTGTCCTTGTCGAAGAAGGCCTTGATGGTCGCCATATTCTGGTAGGCGAAGTTACGCCCGACCACGCCTTCGCCGCTGATCGGGTCGTAGGGTTTGCCGATCCCGGAGAGCAGCATCAGACGCACGTTGTGCAGCTGGAACGCGCCGAGGATCACCAGATCCGCCGGCTGCTCGATCTCGCGGCCCTGGCCGTCGATGTAGGTGACGCCGGTGGCTTTGGACTTACTGCTGTCGAGATTGACCCGCAGCACATGGGAGTTGGGCCGCAGTTCGAAATTTGGCAAGGGCTTGAGCGCCGGCAGAATATTCACGTTCGGCGAGGCCTTGGAATACATGTAGCAGACGTAGCCGCTGCAGAAACCGCAGAAATTGCACGGCCCCATTTGTGCGCCGTAGGGATTGGTGTACGGCCCAGAGGTATTTGCCGAAGGCAGGTTGTAGGGTTTGTAACCGACTTCTGTAGCCGCTTTACCAAACAGCTGTGCGGATACGGTGTTCTTCTGCGCTTCAAGCGGGAACGGGTTGGAACGATCCGGCGCGTAGGGGTTGCCGCCCTTGCCCTGACCGACCAGTTGACCTTTCACCGTCCAGGCCTGGCCGGAGGTGCCGAAGACTTTTTCCGCGAAGTCGAAAAACGGTTCCAGCTCTTCATAGCTGACGCCGAAATCCTGGATGGTCATGTCCTTGGGGATGAAGCTTTTGCCGTAGCGTTCTTCATAGTGGCTGCGCATGCGCAACTCGATCGGGTCGACGCGAAAGTGCACGCCCGACCAGTGCAGACCGGCGCCGCCGACGCCATTCCCCGGCAGGAACGCGCCCAACTGGCGGTTGGGCAGGGCGATGTCGTTGACGCTGTGGCGAATGGTCACCGTCTCTTTGGAGATGTCCTGAAAGAGTTTCTTGCGCACGCTGTAGGTGAGTTCGTCGATCACCTGCGGATAGTTGCCGTCGGGGTAAGTGTCCTGCATCGGCCCACGCTCCAGCGCCAGCACGTTGAGGCCCGCCTCGGTGAGTTCCTTGGCCATGATCGCCCCCGTCCAGCCGAAACCGACGATGACTGCATCAACCTTCTTCATTACCGTTGCCATGCTTACGCCCTCTCGCCGCGAATCGACACTGCCGGGAAGGGGTATTGCTCGTTGCGTTCCACCCAATCCATGAAATCGGCGCGGGCGCCGGGGAAACCGATCATCGTCCAGCCGACCATGCCTTTATTGCCACCGTGGATCGGGTCGCAGAAGAAACCTTCCTTGGTGTTTTGCAGCAGCAGATTGAAGAAAATCTTCGCCGGCACCGCATCGAACTGCGGCTTGCCGGCTTCGAGTTGCTTGAGCAAATCGTCTCGGGTAGCGCTGTCTTGCTCGGCAAATGTTTTACCGCTGAGACCTTTTACCCACTGATCCGTGGCGGCGATGCCGAGGCGATAGATGTCTTTGGGTACCAGTTTGCTCTGCCAGCCCATCTCCGGCGCAGCGTCGGCATTGAATGGGCCTTGCATGTACCACAGGGCACCGGCGGCGTACGGCGTGTTCATCTGCCGGTCGATGTATTCCGGTACGCCGGCTTCAAGCGCGCCCGGACCTTGCGCGTCGTTGGGGATCAACTGGGCGACGGCGGCATTGATGAATGCCCATTCTTCAGCGGTGAAAAAGCTCGGCTGATAATCACCGGCGCCAGCAGCGGCCGGTTTTGCTGCGGCCGGCGCCGGTGCGCTTTCAGGTGCGGCTTGCAGCACGCTGCTGCCCAGGCCGGTACCGGCAAGCGTGACCACCGGAATCAGGGTCAGGGATTTGCGCAAGAACTCACGCCGCGGGTTGTCTCGATCTTGATCAGACATGGGGGGCACCTCATCAGGCATAGAAGTCAGCCGCTTCTGCGAGCAGCTCGAGGAATTTCGCGTCGCGATGACGAGGGTCTGTCCCGAAAAAGGGCGCCACGTCTGCAACATCATGTGACAAATGGTAGCAGGCTAAGCATCAAGAAAAACCGTTTTCCTGGAAAAAAGCCCGGTGAGGCGCCGATTCACGTTTCTTTGACGGCCGGCTCACGGCGTATTGACCGCTTTATAGCGAAGCTGCAATTCCTCTCATGAAGATTGCCGAAACGGTCAGCCCAGCATGTCTCGAGTGCGCTTTTTCCCCGCGTTATGTTTTTCGCTTGTTGCCCTGTTGCATGGCATTGCCGCCCGGGCGGCCGACGCCACGGCATCTCGCCCGGCCGAGTGGGCACAGCCGGTTGAGGCGCAGTTCAACCTGTTCCGCATGTCACCGACGCTGTATCGCAGCGCCTTGCCCAGCCGCAGCGCGGTGCCGCTATTGAACGATCTGCATGTCGTCACCGTAATCAACTTCCTGCCTGATGCTGATAGCGATTGGCTCTCCGCGCCGGGCATCAAGCAAGTGCAACTGCCGTATCGCACCAATCACGTCGACGACAGCGATGTGCTCAAGGCTCTGCGCGCGATTCAGTCCGCCGAAGCCGACGGCCCGGTGCTCATGCACTGCAAGCACGGTTCTGACCGCACCGGTCTGATGGCGGCGATGTACCGCGTGGTGGTGCAGGGCTGGAGCAAAGAGCAGGCGCTCAAGGAAATGACCGAGGGCGGTTTTGGTGACAGTCAGCATTTCCACGACAGCGTGCGCTACGTGATGCAGGCTGATGTCGATCGGTTGCACGAAGCCCTGATCAATGGCGAATGCAGCACCAGTGCATTCGCCATGTGTTCGATGAAGAGCTGGTTCGACTCGGCGCACGTCCAGCGTTGATCAGCTCAATCGGCTGGCGCAGGAAACAGCGCGCTGTCGATCGGTTTACCCAAGAACGCTTGCAGCGCGGCGGGGAGTGACTGTCTGTCTCCCGACAGCAGGTGTTTGCGCAGGTCCCGGCCCGTCTGTTCATTGAACAGACCTTCACGTTCGAAGCGTTTGAATGCCTCGCTCGCCAGCACACCCGACCATTTGTAGGCGTAAAGCGAAGCCTCGTAACCGGTGACCAGATAATCGCAGCTGTTGGCGAAGCGGCAGTAGGCTGGAATATGCAGGCCCGGGAATGCGCTTTGCACATCCGCCATCACTTGTTGAACAGTGCGACCGTCGCCGTGACTGCAATGCAGTTCGAAGTCGAACAGCGCGCTCAGCAGCAGCATCGCCGTCTCTCGGCTGCGCTGGATGTCGGTGGTGGAAAACGCGGCGTCCGCCTGTGTTTCCGACAGGCGCTCACCGCTCTGATGATGCGTACCCAGCCAGCGCAGGAATTGCCCGGATAGCGCCCATTTCTCGAACAGCTGCCCGACAAACTCGGCAGCGTCGCGGCTCAGATGCGAAATGCCGGACAGGTTGTAGTGCGGCGAACGTGTCAGCACGTGATGCAGGCAATGGCCGAATTCGTGCAGCAGCACGCGCAGATCCTGATGTGCCAGCAGATTCAGCCCGTCGGCGGCGGCCGTGTAATTGCATTGAAGCGAGGCTATCGGCAGTGATGGCCGGCCTTCCGCATTGATCCGTCGGTTGCGCAGTACACCTGTCCAGGCGTAGTCGGCGCCAGCGGCGCGGTGGAACGGGTCGATGTAGATGAAGCCGACCGCTTGCTCATGCTCGCTGACTTCGAACAGGCGCACGTTTTCGTTGAAAGTCTCCAGGCGAATGTTTTCGCTGATCCTGATGCCGAACATGTGCTCACTGAAGCGGCACAGGCTCTGCAGTATGGCGTCCAGCGGAAAAAACAGGCGCAGGTCCTGCTCCTCGCCGCCCAACTGTTTCAAGCGCAATTGCTCGGCGAGGAAGTCGTGATCCCACGCTTCTATCTGATCAATACCGTACTGGCGTGCAGAGGCTTGCAGGTCATCGGTTTCGCGCGCAAGCGCCGCTGCGTTGAGGGCGATCTGCTGCTGCAGAAAACGGCGGACCTGGTCAGTATCCACGGCCATGCGGTCGAGCAGTCGCAGTTGAGCGAAATTGTCGAAACCCAACAGACGGGCTTTGGCATGACGCGCCGCCAGCAGCTTGTGCAGCACCGGTCCGTTGTCGAAGCGGCCGGCGTATGGCCCCTGATCCGAAGCGCGGGTGCACCAGGCTTTGAAACACTCTTCACGTAAACCGCGGTGCCGCGCCCGCTTCATGACCTGATCGTAAGTGTTCTGATCGAGTGTCAGCCGCCACCCGGACAGCCCGGCATTCTTGGCATTGGCGGCCAGATGCGCCTGCGTTTCGGCCGGCAGTCCTGCCAACAGCGCTGCATCGTCGATGTCCTTGCTCCATGCAGCGTTGACCGATCTGAGATTGCTCATGAAGCGCTTTTCCAGCAGATCGATTTCGCCGTTCAATCGCGTCAGATCCGTGCGCTGCGCACTCGACAATTCGCTGCCGGCCAGGTGAAACCTGCGCAGGATTTTCGCCAGCGAGGCTTTGCGTGCATCACTGAAGCTGGCGGCTATGGAGCTCTGTGCCAATCGTTGATAAACCTGGAGCAACTGTCGATTGCCGGCCTTCGCAGCCTTGTAATGCTGTGCAGCGTGGGTGCTGAGCGCTTCCTGCGCCAACCACTCGGGATCATCGGCATGTCTGACCGAAAGGAATTCGATAATCGCCATGGTTTCATTCAGGCGTGCATCGGCTTCATCAATGGCAATGACCACGTCGTCCCAGTTGGGATGATCGACTTGAGTGGCGATGACGTTTTCAATAACCAGCAGGTTGTCGGCAACGATGCGCTCGACTGCCGGCAGCAGATGTTCGGCGCGTATCGCCGACCAGGGCGGCAACTGCCATTGTTGCAGGAGTGGGTTGGTGTCAGGCATGGCGTCTTCCGTGAGAGAGGGCTGGATTGACCAGCCTAATCACGAAGCGCGGGGGCGAGGTGGTAGATAGTTACCGCCACCTGACGACGATCATCGGCAGGTGGCGGTAGTTGTCACTGTTGCTCGTCGGGCTTTTTCTTCAACTTGGGGTTGGGGAAGAACTGCACGGCCTGGACCTTTTTGTCGGCGGCAGGCTTCAGCGCACTGGTATTGACCCGCGTGCCCAGTTCTTTGGGCACCGACAGGCCCTGCTCGTTGAGGGTGTCGGAGTAGCCGCAAGCCACGCATTCGCGGTGCGGCACGCCGTCTTCGTTCCACATCATCAACTTGTCCGGCTCGCTGCACGCCGGGCAGACCGCCCCGGCGATAAAGCGCTTCTTGGTGATCACAGGGCCGTCGCTCATGCTGCCGCGTCCTCACTCAGGCCGCTGTGGCGCAACAGCGCGTCGATCGACGGCTCACGGCCACGGAAGTCGACGAACAGCACCATCGGTGCCTGCGAGCCGCCGCGCGCCAGAATCGCCTCGCGGAACGCCCGACCGGTTTCAGCGTTAAGCACGCCGTCTTCCTCGAATTTCGAAAAGGCATCGGCGGACAGCACTTCAGCCCACTTGTAGCTGTAGTAACCCGCTGCGTAACCGCCGGCGAAAATGTGCGCAAAGCTGTTGGGGAAGCGGTTGTAAGCCGGTGGACGCATCACCGACACTTCGTCACGCACGCCCTCGAGCACTTGCGCCACGCTGCGGCCATCGCCGTGGGTGGCGTGCAGTTCGAAGTCGAACAGCGAAAATTCCAGCTGACGCACCATCATCAGCCCGGACTGGAAATTCTTCGCCGCGAGCATTTTTTCCAGCAGGTCCTGCGGCAGTGGCTCGCCGGTCTCGTAGTGGCCGGAGATCAGCGCGAGGCCTTCCGGCTCCCAGCACCAGTTTTCCATGAACTGGCTCGGCAGCTCGACTGCGTCCCAGGCCACGCCATTGATGCCGGATACGCCAGCGTGTTCGACGCGGGTCAGCAGGTGATGCAGGCCGTGGCCGAACTCGTGGAACAGGGTGGTCACTTCATCATGGGTCAGCAGCGCAGGCTTGCCGCTGTCGGCCGGGGTGAAGTTGCACACCAGATTGGCGACTGGGCTTTGCAGCACACCGTCGACGGTGCGACGACGGTCGCGGGCGCCGTCCATCCATGCGCCGCCACGCTTGTTGGCGCGGGCATACAGGTCGAAGAAGAAGCGGCCGACGTGCTGGCCGTTTTCCTTGATCTCGAACAGGCGGACGTCCGGATGCCAGGTGTCGAAGCCTTTCTGCTCGGCGATCTCGATGCCGTACAAACGCTGGACGATGGCGAACAGGCCGCTGAGGACTTTGTCGATCGGGAAGTAGGCTCGCAGGGTTTCCTGAGCGACGCTGTAACGCTGCTCGCGGAGTTTTTCGCCGTAGAAACCACTGTCCCAGCTTTGCAGGTCGGCGCAGCCCTGTTCGGCGGCGTAAGCGCGCAGCTGTTGCAGATCCTGCGCGGCGAACGGCTTGCTGCGTTGGGCCAGATCGCGCAGGAAGCTCAGCACCTGATCGCTGGATTCGGCCATTTTCGTCGCCAGGCTCAGCTCGGCGAAACTGGCGAAGCCCAGCAATCGGGCCACTTCCTGACGCAGTTCGAGGATTTCTTCCATCACCGGACCGTTGTCGTTCTGGCCAGCATTCGGGCCTTGGTCCGAGGCACGGGTGCAGTAGGCGGCGTAGACTTCTTCGCGCAGTGCGCGGTCCTGCGCATAGGTCATCACGGCGTAGTAGCTGGGGAATTCCAGGGTGATCAGCCAGCCGTCGAGGCCTTTGGCCTGGGCTGCGGCAGCCATCTGCGCCTTGGCCGAATCGGTCAGACCGGCGAGGGCGGCTTCGTCGGTGATGTGCTTGGTCCACGCCTGGGTGGCGTCGAGTAGTTGGTTGGAGAAGCGGCTGCCCAGCTCTGACAGTTTGCTCTGCACTTCGGCGTAACGTTTCTGCTCGGCTTCCGGCAGATCGATACCCGACAGACGGAAATCGCGCAGGGCGTGTTCCAGGATGGTTTTTTGCGCGACGTCAAAATTGGCAGCTTCCGGACTGTTGGCCAACGCTTCATACGCCTGGAACAGTTCGCGGTTCTGGCCCATCTCGGTGGAGTAGGCGCTCAGGGCCGGCAGGCACGACTCGTAGGCTTCACGCAGTTCGGCGCTGTTGCACACGGCGTTAAGATGGCTGACCGGGCTCCACGCCGCACCGAGACGATCATTGAGTTCGTCCATCGCCAGCACCAGACCGGCCCAGGTCGGGTTCTTGCCCTGGGTCTTGAGAATTTCGGCGATGGCGGCGCGGTTGTCCGCGAGGATGGTTTCGATGGCGGGCAGGACGTGTTCGGCACGGATCGTGGAGAACGGCGGCAGGTCGTAGGACTGCAAAAGAGGGTTGTTCACGCTCACGGTTGGCACCTTGGCTGGAAGAAACATGCGCCCATCTTAATTACAATCGACACTCACCGCAGCTATCGGCGACAGAGAGAGAACTAATCGTGTCCCTTCGCAAATACCAGAATCACACCCCCCGCCTGAGCAACGGCGCATTCGTCGACGGTTCGGCGGTGGTGATCGGCGACGTCGAAATTGGCGCAGACAGCTCGGTCTGGCCGCTGACGGTGATCCGTGGCGACATGCACCGCATCCGCATCGGTGCGCGCACCAGCGTGCAGGACGGCTGTGTGCTGCACATCACCCACGCCGGCCCGTTCAACCCGGACGGCTTTCCATTGCTGATCGGGGACGACGTGACCATCGCCCACAAGGTCATGCTGCACGGCTGCACCGTGGGCAGCCGCGTATTGATCGGCATGGGCAGCATCGTCATGGACGGTGCCGTGGTGGAAGACGATGTGATCATCGGCGCCGGCAGCCTGGTGCCGCCGGGCAAGCGCCTGCAGAGTGGCTTTCTGTATGTCGGCAGCCCGGTCAAGCAAGTGCGCCCGCTGACCGACAAGGAAAACGCCTTCTTCACCTACAGCGCGGCGAATTACGTCAAGCTCAAGGACCTGCATCTGGCCGAAGGCTACGACCAGCTCTGAATCGCCTACACCTGCTCGGGAATTTCCATGCATTACCAGACCGTACTGTTCGACCTCGATGGCACCCTGACCGACCCGCGTGAGGGCATCACCCGCTCAATTCAATTTGCCTTGGCCAATCTCGGCATCGACGAACCGGACCTGAGCAAACTGGAACACTTCATCGGCCCGCCGCTGCTGCAAGCGTTCATGCAGTTCTACGACTTCGACGAGGCCAGGGCCTGGGAAGCGGTGAATTTCTATCGCGAGCGCTTCAAGGTCACCGGCCTCTATGAGAATCGGGTGTTCGACGGGGTCACGCCGTTGCTGGAAACCTTGAGCGGGCAGGGGCGGCAGTTGTACATCGCCACCTCCAAACCGTGGGTGTTCGCCCGCGAGATCGCCCGGCACTTCGACTTCGCCCGCCACTTCAAAGTGATCTACGGCAGCGAACTGGACGGCACGCGGACCAACAAGGTTGAGCTGATTGCGCACTTGCTTGAGGAAGAACGCCTGGACCCCGCGCAGACCCTGATGATCGGCGATCGCAAGCACGACCTGATCGGCGCGCGCAGCAATGGCCTGGATGCAGCGGCGGTGGGCTATGGGTTCGGCAGTTTTGAAGAACTGAATGCCGAGGCGCCGGCTTATCACTTTGAAACTTTGGACGAGTTGCATCAGGCGTTTTTGCAGCGCTGAGCAGATGGCTATCGCTGGCAAGCCAGCTCCCACAGGTTAGCGATTCTTCAGGCTCACCGCTGTCCCTGTGGGAGCTGGCTTGCCAGCGATGAGGCCCGTCAGCCGCTGGAGGACTCAGGAACTGCCAAGGCCCTCAAAGCCGCCTTACGCTCATCAACCGGCAACCGTCCCAACCGCTCAACCTCGGCATAAAACCTCAGCCAATCCCCATCCATTTGCCTGAACAGCGCCGCAAACGCCGGCACCCACTGGTCATACAGCCCGAACGGCAACAACCGCGCGTTGTTCAGTGGCGCATTGACCCAAGCGTCATAGCGTTTGTCCCCGGCCCACTGACTGTCGCGCATGACCCGATACTCCCGGCGCAAGCGCTCGAATTCAGCTGCTTTGCGCTCACGCATCTGCTCAACCGACAGCGGCTGCGCATACAGCGTCTCCAGCCGTGAGCGCGTGTCGAGTACCAGACCGATGAACTGGTCACGCTGCTTGAGCCTGGCATCCGACTCCGCCGGCAGCCCGCGGAACGCGCGCCATTGCCGCGTGCCTTCCTGCTCGACGAAGGTGGCGAAAGACTCGTTGAATTCAGTGTCGTCCTTCACATAGAACTTCTGGTGCGCCAGTTCATGAAAGATCAGCGTGGCCAGTCGTTCGTCGCCCCAGCCCATCATCGAATTGAGGATCGGGTCATTGAACCAGCCGAGCGTCGAGTACGCCTCGACCCCGCCGATCGACACGTCCATGCCCTGCAAGCGCTGAAGCGCCGCTTCGCCACGGGCGGCGCTCTGGCTGTAGTAGCCGCGATAGGCCACGCAGCCGGCAATCGGGAAGCAGTGATTCTGCGGCGTCAGGGAAAACTCTGCGGTGGCGAACACGTTCCACACCACGAACGGCCGGCCGATGTCGGCGTACAGACGATAGCTTTGGTTGTCCGGCAGATGCAGGTGCTCGCTGGCGAACATGCGGGCCTTTTGTGATTGAGCCAGATGCGCGCGCAATTTGGCATCGCGGCTGGGGTCGGCAATGACTTTTTCGACCGGCTCCCGTGCGCGCAGCAATTGCAGTTGGCCGCTGGCCAACTGGCTGTAATAGCTGACGCTGGTGCAACCGTTGAGCAACAAAAACAACACACCCGGAAACAAAATCGGAAAAACGCGATCAAGTAACCCAAGGCTGGAAAACGGCCTGATCAAAATAAGAAATTCCCCGGAAAGTCTGCCCCAAGACTATCCCGCCTCAAGGAGCACCGCTATGCGCATGTTGATGCTGACAGGAGGCCTGCTGACGCTGGCCGGTTGTGCCGGATTCGGAATGCCCGACCCCGACCCTTCGCAAGCCTGGATCGATCTTGACGCTCGCCAACACGACACGGCGCTGCAAGCCGTACAAGTCGATGCCACACAGGCTGTCGACAAACGTTATTTCGAAGTGCAGCCCGGCAGCCATGAGCTGAAGGTGCGCTATCAATTCCCGGTCGAGGCCACCAACATCGGCCCGACTGCCGAACCGCTGTGGCGCGATTGCCAGTTGAGCGTGAAATTCAAGGACTTCAACGCCGGCCAGCGCTATCAGCTGCAGGCGGGCAGCATCGGCTTCCGGCCTTGGGCCAAGCTTTATGACGAACAGCGCAAGGTTGTCGGCCAGGGCACACCGGCGGGCTGTCAGAGCAGTTGATCGGCGCTATGCTGCAAATCCCGTCAAAGGATATCGATCATGCGCAAGTTGACGACATTGCTGGCCGCCAGTGTGCTCGCCGGTTGTCAGAGCCCGTTGCCGGCGGCCGATCCAGACAAAGCCTGGGTCGACTTCGCCATGCCTACCCCCGGCGGCAAAGTGCTGATGGCCGAGCGCCTGGATAAACAGCGCTTGCGCGACGGACGCTTTTTTCAGGTGACGCCCGGTAGTCATGAGCTCACCGTGCGCTTTGACTTCGAAGTCTTCGGGGGTGGTCAGGGCATGGATACCGATCCGCAAGAGCGGCTGTGTTACATGACCGTGCCCTATGAACACTTCGAGGCCGGGCAGCGTTACCGCCTTGAAGCCCGATCGCTGGCCTTTACGCCAAGTGCACGCTTGATCAATCGTCAGGGGCAGATCGTTGCCAACGAGCGGCAGATCAATTGCGTGCCGTGATAGGCAATCAGCTATCGTTTCTCTGATAGATGATCCGCTTGGTACCGTTCTCGCAAGTGCCGACGATCATGGCTGAGTCGTGCTGCTTCGCCTCTTCCGCCGTGATGATTTCAAGGGTGTACGTTGGGATCGCCTTCGCCTGGATCTTGATCTCGATCTCCTTTCTAAGCTCCTCGCATTTTTTGGGGGCTGCGATAGCGGACGTGGCCAGTGCACTGCAAAGGATCGCCAAGCCAATACGTTTCATCGATGAAGCTCCTTGAGGCAGCGCGCACGGGTGTGCGCTGAAGCTGCTGTCGATTATTCGACCACAATTCTGCAGAGCGGGTTCTGACTTTGCTCACACCTTGTATTAATTGCCGGCCGCTGAGCAGGTTTCGAGACTGCTTTCGCGAGCAAGCTCGCACACACTGGATCTGCGACGTGCACAAATCCCCCGTGGGAGCGAGCCCTGCTCGCGAAGGCGGCAGCCCGGCAAACGCCGAATCAGCTGACCAGCGAAGCCTCAAGGGTGATCTTCGCATTCAGCACCTTGGAAACCGGGCACCCTTCCTTGGCCTTGTTGCTCAGCTCTTCAAACTGCTGCTGAGTTGCGCCCGGGATTTTCGCCTTGAGAATCAGCTTCACCGCAGTGATCGCGAAGCCGCCGTCAACCTGATCGAGGGTGACTTCGGCGTTGGTGTCGATGCTGTCTGCCTTCAGGCCGGCATCGCCGAGAATCATCGAAAACGCCATGGAGAAGCAGCCGGCGTGGGCCGCGCCGATCAGTTCTTCCGGGTTGGTGCCTTTGCCGCCTTCAAAGCGCGCCTTGAAGCCGTACGGCGCTTCGCGCAGTACGCCGGTTTCGGTGGAGATCGAGCCGAGACCGGTTTTCAGATCGCCTTCCCAATGCGCCGATGCCTTTTTCACGATAGCCATGTCTGCCTCCTCAAATATGGCGCGGAACGCCGCGCCGTCGCGGTTTTTACTAGCAAGGCTTCTGAGGATAGACGGCGGAACAAAGTTCAGCCTGGCTGAATCGTTGACTTTTTTAGTAGGAAATTTCGTCGCTGCTATTGAATCTCGGGTATATGCCCTCATTCCATAAAACACGCTTATGGATTTGGCAGGTTTTCGTTCGCAAGAAAAACCTGCCTCCCCACCCGGAGATGCAGGTTAATGAAAAAACTGTCCGACGTTAAATTTTCCACCCTCGACCTGGTGCCGGTGCGCGAAAACGGCAGCGCGGGGCAATCGCTGCGCAACTCGCTGGACCTGGCGCAGCATGCCGAGAAATTCGGCTACACGCGCTTCTGGGTCGCCGAACACCACAACATGGACGGCATCGCCAGTTCGGCCACTTCGGTGTTGCTCGGCTATCTGGCCGGAGGCACGTCGACGATCCGCGTCGGTTCCGGCGGGGTGATGCTGCCCAACCATGCGCCGCTGGTGATTGCCGAGCAGTTCGGCACCCTCGAGAGCCTGTACCCGGGACGCATCGACTTGGGTCTGGGCCGCGCGCCCGGCTCTGACCAGATGACCGCCCGCGCCTTGCGCCGTGAGCGCTCGGGCAGCGCTGAAGACTTCCCTGAAGACGTTGCCGAACTGATGCGCTACCTCGGCCCGCGCACCCCGGAGCAACGCGTGATCGCCATGCCCGGCACCGGCACCAACGTGCCGATCTGGCTGCTCGGCTCAAGTCTGTTCAGTGCGCAATTGGCGGGTGAGCGCGGCTTGCCTTACGCCTTCGCCTCGCACTTCGCGCCGCGCTTCATGCACGAGGCGATCCGCATCTACCGCAATCACTTCAAACCGTCGGCGGTGCTCGACAAGCCGTACGTGATGCTCGGCGTGCCGCTGGTGGCAGCGGATACCGATGAGCAAGCCGATTACCTGGCGACGTCGGTGTACCAGCGCATTCTTGCGTTGATGCGTGGCCAGAGCCTGGTGCAGCGTCCGCCGGTGAAAACCATGGACGGTCTGTGGCTGCCCCATGAACGTGAGGCGGTGGGCGATTTTCTCGGCCTCGCCATGGTCGGCGGCCCGCAGAAGATCCGCGCCAAGCTTGAGGTGTTGATCGAGCAGACCCAGGCGGACGAGCTGATTTTCACCTCAGACCTGTACGAGCATGCCGATCGCGTGCATTCCTACGAGCTGCTGGCGCAGGTGATGAAGGGCTAAGATTCACCACACATACCTTGTGGGAGCGAGCTTGCTCGCGAAGACGGAGTGTCAGGCACTCGATATGTTGACTGACCCACCGGTTTCGCGAGCAAGCTCGCTCCCACATCGGGCACATGGAGCCCACAAAAAAGCCGACGCATCCACGTCGGCTTTTGTATTTCAGGCGCAATCAACCGCGTTTGTAGACGATTTCCTTGCTGCCGCCTTCGCAGGTGCCAACCACTTTGGCGTCAGCCGCCGCACCCTTGTCGACAACCTCCAGCGAATAACCGGAAACGCCTTTGGCGTCGAGCTTCGCGGCGATTTCGCTTTTCAGCTCGTCACATGGCTTGCCGGCTGCAAACGCACCACCCGCAAGGCTCAACAAACCTACTGCCAACATGAACTTCTTCATCGGTCGCACTCCCTGGTCGGATTGAAAGAGGCGGGCATCGAGTCATCCACCCGATGCGCTCACCTTGTAGCGCTTTGCCATTCCCTATGGCACTCGGCCAGCGCGCAAGTTCAGAAGACTAGCTCAAACTCAGCTGGCGGCAATCTTGAAGCCGACTTTCAGCGTGACCTGAAAGTGCGCTACCTGGCCATTTTCGATGTGGCCACGGGTTTCGGTCACTTCAAACCATTCCAGATTGCGCAGGGTTTTGTTCGCCTCGGCCAGTGCATTGTTGATGGCGTCTTCGATGCTGGTAGTGGACGAGCCGACCAGCTCGACTTTCTTGTAGGTGTGATGATCACTCATGGCGTTCTCCTTGGGTTGGAATGGCGTGTGAAATTGAGCCTAGCAGGCAATTGCACTGATGAATTCGGCGCCGCTGCGCTGCCGAAGTTCAGAATTTCTGCACTTTCTGGACATGCTGAAGTCCCAACCAACACACGCCACTCATCACCAATGCAGGAGAGCCACCATGGCCAACACCTCTTTACGTAAAGCCTCGTTGCAAAGCATGGAAGCCGAGATCGAGAGTCTGCTCAAATCGTTGGAAAGCTTGAAAGACGATGCTTCGGACGAGTCGCGCAAGACCCTCAAGGCGCTGAAAAGCAACGCCGAAAGTGCGCTGAAACATTCCCGTCATCTGCTCAGCGACGCGTACGAAGAAGTCAAAGTGAAAACCCGCGAGACCGGCATTGCCACTCGTGACTACGCGCAGGAACACCCATGGACCACAGCCGGCGTGGCTGTCGGTGCAATCGGTCTGCTCGCCGCCTACTTTTTGTTCAAGCGCGGTGAGTGATCAGGCTGGCGCAGCTCGTTCTTGAGCCATTGCGCCAGTTGCCGGGCGCGTCCATCTGCGGCGCGCTTGGGTAGCCACAACGCCAGTTGCGCCGGGGTTTCGCAGAAGCCCCACGGCGCAACCAGGCGACCCGCCTTCAGATCTTCGGTTACCAGCGGCTCCGGCGCGATTGCCACGCCGAGACCTGCAACAGCCGCCTCCAGCAAATAATACAAATGCTCAAACCCTTGCCCGAGCTTCAACGCCTTGGGATCGAGGTGGTTTTGCTGCGCCCAGCTGGGCCAGGCTTGTGGGCGAGAGGTGGTGTGCAGCAAGGGCTCATCAAAAAGATCTGCGGCCACAGCGGTGTGCAGCTTCTGATAACCGCTATACAACGGGCTCATTACGGGGCCGATGCGTTCCGCCGCCAGTTCATAGACCTGCATATCGGCCGGCCACGGTGGTTCGGCGAACAGCAACAACGCATCAAGGCCCGGGCGCCGGGGATCGAGATCGCCTTCACCGGCCGACAGGTGCAGACGCAGATCCGGCAAATCGGCATTCAGCCGCCCCAGGCGCGGAATAAACCAGCGCGCCAGCAGGCTCCCGGAACAACCCAGCACGAACGGCGCATCCGCTGTGCTTTGCGTCAGTTCGGCGCAAACACTGCGCAACCGATCGAACGCCTCAGCGCTGGCATCGCGCAGACGCGCTCCGGCATCTGTGAGTTTCAAGCCGCGTCCGTCCTTGACGAACAGGCTCACCCCTAGATGTTCTTCAAGCACCTTGAGCTGGCGGCTGACCGCGCCGTGGGTGACGTGCAGCTGTTCGGCTGCCTGACTAACGCTGTTCAGACGAGCGGTGGCCTCGAAGGCGCGCAAGGCATTCAGCGGGGGAAGGTCATGGCTCATGGTATCTGTGAGTTTTCCTGACAGGTTGCGGCGATCTTATCGGTTTTCAGCCTGGAAAGTCAGGGGTAGAGTGATCGTCATTGTCTTCTGACCGAATTCACCTGGAGCGACCCATGACCCAGACTTCGAACACCTCTGATCTGCGTAACGGCCCTGACGCCAACGGCCTGTTCGGTGCGTTCGGTGGCCGTTATGTAGCGGAAACCCTGATGCCGTTGATCCTCGACCTCGCTCGCGAATACGAAGCGGCCAAGGAAGATCCGGCATTCAAGGAAGAATTGGCCTACTTCCAGCGTGATTATGTCGGACGTCCGAGCCCGCTGTATTTCGCCGAACGCCTGACCGAGTTCTGCGGCGGCGCGAAGATCTACCTCAAGCGTGAAGAGCTGAACCACACCGGCGCGCACAAGATCAACAACTGCATCGGCCAGATTCTGCTGGCACGGCGCATGGGCAAGAAGCGCATCATTGCCGAAACCGGCGCCGGCATGCACGGCGTGGCTACTGCCACCGTTGCTGCGCGTTTCGGGCTGGACTGCGTGATCTACATGGGCACCACTGACATCGAACGTCAGCAGGCCAACGTCTTCCGCATGAAGCTGCTCGGCGCTGAAGTCATCCCGGTCGTGGCTGGCACCGGCACCCTCAAAGACGCGATGAACGAAGCCCTGCGTGACTGGGTGACCAACGTCGACAACACCTTCTACCTGATCGGCACCGTAGCCGGCCCACACCCGTATCCAGCAATGGTCCGCGACTTCCAGGCCGTTATCGGTAAGGAAACCCGCGATCAGCTGCAGGCTCAGGAAGGTCGTCTGCCGGACAGTCTGGTGGCGTGCATCGGTGGCGGTTCCAACGCCATGGGCCTGTTCCACCCGTTCCTCGACGACAAGAGCGTGGAGATCATCGGCGTCGAAGCCGCCGGTTACGGCATCGAAACCGGCAAGCACGCGGCCAGCCTGAACGGCGGGGTGCCGGGCGTGCTGCACGGTAACCGCACCTTCCTGCTGCAGGACGACGATGGGCAGATCATCGACGCTCACTCGATTTCCGCTGGCCTCGACTATCCGGGCATCGGCCCTGAACACGCCTGGTTGCATGACATCGGCCGCGTCCAGTACACCTCGGTAACCGATGACGAAGCTCTTGAAGCGTTCCACAAATGCTGCCGCCTGGAAGGGATCATTCCTGCCCTGGAAAGCGCCCACGCTCTGGCCGAAGTGTTCAAGCGCGCACCGAAGCTGCCGAAGGATCACCTGATGGTGGTCAACCTCTCGGGCCGTGGTGACAAGGACATGCAAACCGTGATGCACCATATGCAACAGTCGCAGCAGGAGAAACACTGATGAGCCGCCTGCAAACCCGCTTTGCCGACCTCAAGCAACAGAACCGCGCCGCGCTGGTGACCTTTGTCACTGCAGGTGATCCTGACTACGACACTTCGCTGGCAATCCTCAAAGGCCTGCCTGCCGCAGGTGCCGATGTGATCGAGCTGGGCATGCCGTTCACCGATCCGATGGCCGATGGCCCGGCGATCCAGCTGGCCAATATCCGCGCACTGGGCGCCAAACAGAATCTGGCGAAAACCCTGCAAATGGTTCGCGAGTTCCGTGAAGGCAACAGCGACACGCCGCTAGTGTTGATGGGCTACTTCAACCCGATTCACAAATTCGGCGTCGAGCGTTTCATCGCCGAAGCCAAAGAGGCTGGCGTTGACGGCCTGATCGTGGTCGACATGCCACCAGAGCACAACGAAGAGCTGTGCGACCCGGCGCAGGCTGCTGGCCTGGACTTCATCCGCCTGACCACGCCGACCACCGACGACGCACGTCTGCCGCGTGTGCTCAACGGCAGTTCCGGTTTTGTCTACTACGTGTCGGTCGCGGGTGTCACCGGCGCAGGTGCAGCGACTCTGGAACATGTGGAAGAGGCGGTTGCACGTCTGCGTCGGCATACCGACCTGCCGATCAGCATTGGCTTCGGTATCCGTACACCGGAGCAGGCCGCGGCCATCGCGCGTCTGGCTGACGGTGTGGTGGTGGGCTCGGCGTTGATCGATCACATCGCCAGTGCCGATACGCCTGAGCAGGCCATCGATGGCGTGTTGAGCCTGTGTTCGGCGCTGTCCCAAGGCGTGCGCAAGGCTCGCGTCTAAAGCCGCAGGGGAAAACTAAAAGGCTTCAGAACAGGCGTTCTGAAGCCTTTTTTTGTGCTCAGGGTAATTGCAGTCCGCCCGAAGCCTTGTGCAGTTTGCGCAGATGCTCGCCAATCTGCTTGACGTTGGCCTCGCTGGCGGCAATCTCGGCGGCGCGCTTGGGTTCAAGCAGCTTGCGCACTTCGGTATCGAGATCGCCGGACAGTGCCAGCAGCTTCTTCTGCCGCTGGCTGCTTTCCGCTTCCAGTCGGCCGAACTCGCTCGGCTGAGGCAGTCCGTAACCTTTGGAGTCGAGCAGTTCCGCCGGGCGGCTGAGGAAACCACTGTTGGCGAGGATCTCCTGCAAGGTCGCATTGGCTTTGTCCATGCCGCCGTTTTCCAGCTCGCGGGCACCGAGGTAGCGTTGCTTGACCTCGTCCTGGGCCAGCAATAACTGCCGGCGGAAACTGGCTTGCTCGAGCAGCAACAGCGCCGCGCTGGTGCGCAGGTCGGCGCGGTCGAACCATTCGCGGCGTTGTTCAGCGCTGAGTGACAGCCAGTCTTCGACAGTGGTCTGCTTGATCGGCAGCTGCTTCTTCAATACATCGAACATCGCTTGATAGCGATCGCGGAACGAGTCGAAGCGGTAACCCAGGCGCAGCGCTTCTTTCGGATTGTCGAGCACACTGGTATCGGCCAGACCACGGCCCTTGAGCACTTCCAGCAAGCCGTTGGGCATGATGCTGTCTAGCCCGACCAGTTGGCTGTTATTGCTGCCGCTGCGCAACAGTTTCAAACCCTCTACCGCGCAGTTGTTGGACAGGAAGAAATAGTTGCCGTCGTAGCTCCAGTGCATCTCGGCAGCATGTTCGACCACGCCCTCGATCTCCTCGCGAGACAGGTTCAGCGGCACTGAAGCGAGGCTGCGCAGCTCGGTCTTGGTGTATTCGTCGATCACTTGCGCCAGCGGCAACACGAACAGCCGTGACGGGTATTTGCCGACCAGTCCGTCCCAGCTCGACAGCTGCACATCGCCAACGAAAGCGCGATAGGACAGAACCAGGTGCTGATCGAGGTCGAGGCGGCAATCCGGGCCACGCGGGCGACCGGGGGCGCAGATCACCAGGCGCAGCATGCTGTGACCCCAGCGGCTGACCCAGTTCTGATTGGCCTCGGCCAGCAGGTAATCGACCGCGTAGACCCGTTCCGGATCGACTTGCCCCAGAGGCTGCTTGGCGAAGTCATTGCCCGCATTGAGAAAGGCGAAGCTCTTGCTGCAGGTGTCCTGCGCTGGCGGCGCCCAGCCGAAATGTTCCTTGTAATAGCGATACAGCGCCGGGCGGCGGCAGGCGTAGCTCGGGTCGAGGAGGAAGTACTCCATGTTGACCGCGACGAATTCCTTGGGACTGGAGATCTCGTAAAGATCCGGACTGCGGGCGATCTGGCGGTTGTGTTGTTCACGCTCGCCACGGCGGCCGACGTACTGTTGCCACCCGGCCAGATCGAGCAGGCGCGGGTCATCGCTGATGGTGAAGCGGCGACCGTTCTGCCCGCGACACTCATCGGGAATGCCGATCAGCCCGGCGCTGTTGAAGCGTCGGGTGCAGCGCTGGATCAACGTGCGCTCGGCGCTCGGCCATAAACGCGCGCGGTCGTAGATATGCGTGATTTCGTGCAGCACTGTGGCCAGCAGTTCCTGGCGCACAGTGCCGTGAGGACGATTGGTTTTCTCTTTCGCCGCGCTGCCATCGGTGAGGCTGGCGAGCAGCTTGCGGTTCAGATCGAGCTCGGACACCAGCGTCGCCTGCCCGTAAGCGTTGGCAGGCATGTCGTCGGTCCAGCCGACGTCGATGCGCCGATCCAGCCGCTCGATGAAGCTCGGCGGCAGTTTCGCCATCGCCTCATCGATCAGCGCCTGACTGGCCTGTTGTTGAGCCGGGCTCAGACCCTCGGTCTTGAGCCGCAATTGCAGGCCGGCGTGGGCGCTGTTGCCAAGCAGCAACAACGCCCCGGCCAGCAGCCAGGCGCCAACGGACTTCACAGTGCGAGAATGGCTTCGGCGAGTACCTGATCACTGGCGTCGCGCGCTTCCGGCACGCGAGTGCGCAAGGTGTTGAGGGCGGCTTCGAGGTGCGCGCCACGGATGTCACCGTTGCTGGCGACGAAACTGGCGGCGTCGTCGTGGGCTTCGCGGATGATTTTCGAATCGCGAATCGACGTGGTGGTATCGGAAGTGAAATCGATGCTGCGCTGGGAGGCACGAACGATGATGTTACTGGTGGCTACCAGGGTGTGCGCCTGGGCCACATCGGCCAACACAAACAGGCCAAGGGCGGCAGCAATCAGCGGGCTACGCATGGAACGACTCCGGAAGGACAAGGATAACTATTGGACGAGAATTGCCTCTGCCAGTTCAAGGTCGCTGGCATGAAGTTTCGGCCGGGTTTTGCGCAGGTAATGCAGCGCGGACTCCAGCCGTGCGCCTCGCCATTCACCGTCACTGGCAACAAAGGCGGCCGCATCATCATGGGCGGCGAGCAGCAGTTTACGGTCGAACGGCGCAGAAGACACCATGCTGGTCGCGTAACCGCTGACAACCGTGCCTTGGGTCGATGCATTGAAAGCATCGAAGGCATTGGCAGACATCGCCCAGCAGGCGCTGAACAAGGCAGAAGAGATGAGCAGGTTTGGAAGAAAGCGCATGGGACTCGACAACTGTTAACGAGCCTGAAGGCTAGCGCAAATGCCCGGGCCAGAGCCAGCGTTGAAACATCGGGACACGGCTGGCGTGTCCCGCAATACCGCAAACGATCAGAGGGTCAGAATGGCCTGAGCCAATTGGGCATCGGTGGCATTGAGTTGTGGCGCCTGATGGCGGATGTGATCGAGCGCGCTTTCCAGCTTCACTCCACGAATATCGCCTTCGCTGGCCACGAAGCTGGCGGCATCGTCGCGGGCGGCGAGGACAATCTTGTCGTCACGGAACGAGGAGGTCACATCGGAAGTGGCGTCGGAAGTGGCTTTAAGCGCGCCGACGATCGAGTCGGTGGTCACGATGAAGCTGGTAGCACTGGCGTTGGCAGCCATGGCCAGCAGGGCGGCGGCACTGAGCAGGCGAAGACGGGTCATGATGGAACTCCTTTGGATAAACCGTAGTGAGAGGTGGCTCGGTATCTGAGGAGTCAGACGCCTGTTGCACAACGTTCGCCACGTTCTGCATGGATATTAGGCTGCCAGATGCGGTTCGCCCAGTGGTGGCCAGTGATACTTCAAAGGTCCTGGATAACTGTACCGGTATTATTCTAGTGTTTCGTAAATTGTACCTGTGCTCGTTCAGGGTGTGTTTAAGAGCATCCAAGGCCCTGAAACGACAAAACCCGTCGTGGTTGCCCACGACGGGTTCTGCTTGTGCAATTCGGGTTGCTGGCGGTGGGTCTGACGACCAGAGCCAGCGACGCTGCTTAGCGCCAGAACGGCTTGCTCAGCTCTTCGTAGCGTTGTGCTTCGCTGATACCGGCATCAGCCAGCAGACGCGAATCCAGACGGGCCAATTGGTGGCGGCTGGAGATGCGGCGCTGCCACAACATCAGGTTGGCAATAACGCGCAGAGGCAGGGAAGCCTGGGTGTTTACAGCTTTGTCTTCGAAGAACAGTTCGGAACTGAGTGTACGTTCCATGGTTGACATCCTTCCGCTTGTGGCGGGATCAGGTAGTGGTTTGACTGGTGCCCATGATCCTCTCGTTTGGATAGTCTCTGTAGATACAGTTCATTTGTATTGTGAGTGAGCAGTTAACTGTTTATGGATGGTGTACGGGTCGAAATTGGGCAAACTGTACCTGTCCGCACTTGATTGGTGCATTTCCGCTCGTATCAGGGGATTGAGTAGGGCTTTGCTGTAGGAAAAGACCGGTACAGCAGTACAGTTTTCGACGATTATTCTCCTAGCGAAGATCCATCGACGCAAAACTGTGTTTGCGTCGATGGATATCTGTGTGAATCACACCGCCAGCATGCGCCCGGTTTCTTCCAGGTTCACATGCCAGCTCAGCGCTTCGCGCAGAATGTGCGGGGTGTGACCGCCGATTGCACAGGCAGCGCTGAAGTAGTCATTCAGTGCCTGGCGAAAGTCCGGATGCACGCAGTTGTCGATGATCACTCGTGCACGCTCCCGTGGCGCCAGGCCACGCAGGTCGGCGAGGCCGACCTCGGTCACCAGAATGTCGACGTCATGCTCGGTATGGTCGACGTGGCTGACCATCGGCACCACGCTGGAAATCGCGCCACCCTTGGCGATCGACTTGGTCACGAATACCGCCAGATGCGCATTGCGCGCGAAGTCGCCGGAGCCGCCGATGCCGTTCATCATCCGCGTACCGCAGACATGGGTGGAGTTGACGTTGCCGTAGATGTCGAACTCCAGCGCGGTGTTGATGCCGATGATGCCCAGACGGCGCACCACTTCCGGGTGATTAGAGATCTCCTGCGGCCGCAGAATCAGTTTGTCCTTGTACTTCTCCAGGTTGCCGAACACGTCGCTGTTGCGCCGCTCGGACAGGGTGATCGAACTGCCCGAGGCGAAGCTCAGCTTGCCGGCATCGATCAGGTCGAAAGTCGAGTCCTGCAGCACTTCCGAATACATGGTCAGGTCTTCGAACGGCGAGTCGATCAAGCCGCACATCACCGCGTTGGCGATGTTGCCAATGCCAGCCTGCAGCGGGCCGAGCTTGTTGGTCATGCGGCCGGCCGCGACTTCCTGCTTGAAGAAGGTGATCAGGTGTTCGGCGATGGCATTGGTATCAACGTCCGGTACCGACACTGTGGACGGCGAGTCCGACTGCTGAGTGATGACAATCGCAACGATCTTCTCCGGCGGAATCGGAATTGCCGTGCTGCCGATGCGATCGTCGACTTTCACCAGCGGGATTGGCGTGCGCGTCGGGCGGTACGTCGGGATATAGATGTCGTGCAGGCCTTCGAGGTTGGCGTTGTGGGCGAGGTTGATCTCGACGATCACTTGTTTGGCGAAGATCGCGAAGCTGGCCGAGTTGCCCACCGAAGTGGTCGGCACGATATGGCCTTGTTCAGTGATGGCGACTGCCTCGATGACGGCAATGTCCGGCAGCTTTAATTGCTGGTTGCGCAACTGCTCTACGGTTTCCGAGAGATGCTGGTCAATGAACATCACTTCGCCGGCGTTGATTGCCTTGCGCAACGTGCTGTCGACCTGAAACGGCATGCGCCGCGACAGCACGCCGGCCTCGGTCAGTTGCTTGTCGAGGTCGTTGCCCAGGCTGGCGCCGGTCATCAGGCTGATCTTCAGCGGCGTGACCTTGGCGCGCTCGGCCAGTGCATGGGGAACGGCCTTGGCTTCGCCGGCGCGGGTGAAACCGCTCATGCCGACGGTCATGCCGTCCTCAATCAGAGCAGCGGCGTCGGCAGCGCTCATCACTTTGTCCAACAACGAAGGCAGGCGAATACGGTCACGGTACATGGATTATTATCTCGGGCAACGAGTAGCAGGATGCGCAGTCTAGTTAATTTGGCCGGCGCCTGTCCCGCTACCAAGGTCGCAAACGAGGCCTCTATTTCGCGGGTTTGCAGTAAAACACCGTTACCGGATCTGCAACAACGCGGCAAATTGTCCAGCGTCTGGCGCAACCAAAAACGCCCCGACAGGTCGGGGCGTTCGCTATTGCAGTGGTGAATTACTCGACCGCTTTGACCATGTCTTCGATGACTTTCTTCGCGTCGCCGAAAACCATCATTGTCTTGTCCAGATAGAACAGTTCGTTGTCCAGACCGGCGTAGCCGCTGGCCATCGAGCGCTTGTTGACGATGATGGTCTTGGCCTTGAACGCTTCGAGAATCGGCATGCCGGCAATCGGCGACTTCGGATCGTTCTTCGCGGCCGGGTTGACCACGTCGTTCGCACCGAGCACCAGCACCACGTCGGCCTGACCGAACTCGGAGTTGATGTCTTCCATCTCGAACACCTGGTCGTAAGGCACTTCGGCCTCGGCGAGCAGGACGTTCATGTGCCCAGGCATGCGACCGGCCACCGGGTGAATCGCGTACTTCACGGTCACGCCGCGATGGGTCAGCTTCTCGGTCAGTTCCTTCAGTGCGTGTTGTGCACGGGCGACTGCCAGACCGTAGCCCGGGACGATGATCACGGTGTCGGCGTTGGTCAGCAGGAAGGTTGCGTCATCAGCCGAGCCGGATTTCACCGGACGGGCTTCCTGCGCACCGGCAGGACCTGCGTCTGCCGTATTGCCGAAGCCGCCGAGCAGCACATTAAAGAAGGAACGGTTCATCGCCTTGCACATGATGTACGAGAGGATCGCACCGCTCGAACCCACCAGCGAGCCGGCAATGATCAGCATCGAGTTGTTCAGCGAGAAACCGATGCCCGCCGCCGCCCAGCCGGAATAGCTGTTGAGCATCGACACCACCACCGGCATGTCGGCGCCGCCGATCGGGATGATGATCAGCACGCCCATCACGAACGCCAGAGCCAGCATCAGTGCGAATGCAGTGAGGTTGCCGGTGAACATGAAGGTCAGGCCGAGCACCAGCGTAGCCAGACCCAGAACCGCATTGAGTTTGTGCTGACCGGCGAACTGTACCGGTGCGCCCTGGAACAGACGGAACTTGTATTTGCCCGAGAGCTTGCCGAAGGCGATCACCGAACCCGAGAAGGTGATCGCACCGATCGCAGCACCGAGGAACAGCTCCAGACGGTTGCCTGCCGGAATCGCATCGCCCAGTTGTTTAACGATACCCAACGACTGCGGCTCAACTACCGCCGCAATAGCAATGAACACCGCCGCGAGGCCGATCATGCTGTGCATGAACGCTACCAGTTCCGGCATCTTGGTCATTTCAACGCGCTTGGCCATGATCGAGCCGGCGGTACCGCCGACCAGCAAGCCAACGATCACATAACCGATACCAGCCGTAGCCAGCTCAGCGCCCAATTTATAGATGAGGCCGACCGTGGTGAGGATCGCCAACGCCATGCCAAGCATGCCGAACAGGTTGCCGCGCCGCGAAGTGGTCGGGTGCGACAGGCCTTTGAGGGCCTGGATAAAGCAGATCGACGCGATCAGGTAGAGCGTCGTGACGAGATTCATGCTCATTACTTCGGCGCCTCTTCTTTTGCTTTCGGGGCTTTCTTCTTGAACATCTCAAGCATGCGGCGGGTGACCAGGAAGCCACCAAACACATTGACCGCCGCCAGTGCCACGGCCAGCGTGCCCATGGTCTTGCCCAGCGGCGTAACGGTCAGCGCAGCGGCGAGCATGGCGCCGACGATCACGATCGCGGAAATGGCATTGGTCACCGCCATCAACGGCGTGTGCAGCGCAGGCGTAACGTTCCAGACCACGTGGTAACCGACATAAATCGCCAGCACGAAGATGATCAGGTTGTAGATACCGGGGGAGATAAGCTCTTCCATCGTCTGAATCCCTGCTTAGGCGTTTTTGCGGATGACTTGGCCGTCGCGGCACATCAGGCACGCGGCGACGATGTCGTCTTCGAGGTTGACGTCGAACTGGCCTTCCTTGGTGAACACCAGCTTGAGGAAGTCCAGCAGGTTGCGTGCGTACAGCGCCGAAGCATCGGCAGCGACTTCACCGGCGAGGTTGGTCGGGCCAACGATGGTCACACCGTTTTCCACAACGACCTGATCGGCGACGGTCAGTGGGCAGTTGCCACCCTGGGCGGCGGCGAGGTCGATGACCACCGAGCCCGGTTTCATCTGTGCCACGGTCTCGGCGCTGAGCAGCGTCGGCGCTTTGCGGCCCGGAATCAGTGCGGTGGTGATGACGATATCGGCCTGCTTGGCGCGCTCGTGCACAGCCTGCGCCTGGCGCTGCATCCAGCTCGCCGGCATCGGCCGCGCGTAACCGCCGACACCGACGGCACATTCGCGCTCTTCATCGGTCTCGTAAGGCACGTCGACGAACTTGGCGCCGAGGGATTCGATCTGTTCCTTCACCGCTGGACGCACGTCGGAGGCTTCGATCACCGCACCCAGACGTTTCGCTGTGGCAATCGCCTGCAAACCGGCCACGCCCGCGCCGAGAATCAGCACGCGCGCCGCTTTCACGGTGCCCGCAGCAGTCATCAGCATCGGCATGAAGCGTGGGTAATAGTGAGCCGCGAGCAACACCGCTTTGTAGCCGGCGATATTCGCCTGCGACGACAGCACATCAAGACTCTGCGCCCGCGAGGTACGCGGCGCCGCTTCGAGGGCGAACGCGGTAATGCCGCACTCGGCCATCTTCGCGATGGTCTCGTTGTTGAATGGGTTGAGCATGCCCACCAGCACCGCACCGCGCTTGATCAGCGTCAGTTCGGCATCGCTTGGCGCGATCACTTTGAGAATCAGCTCGGCGCCAAACGCGTCATTGGCGCTGCCAATGCTTGCGCCGGCCGCTTCATAGGCACTGTCGACGATACTGGCTTTGACGCCAGCGCCGCTTTGCACAGTGACCTTATGGCCTTGGCTGATCAGCTTCTTGATGGTTTCCGGGGTTGCAGCAACCCGTGTTTCACCGGTCTGGGTTTCGAGAGGAACACCAATGTGCACGTCAAATCTCCTGCGTGATCTTATTGAGTAAACCCATGCACTACGGATGGTGCGACTGGGGCGGCCGATCAGCACGATCCCGCCGAATCAGGGCGGGGCGCGGCATTTTGCAGGCGAACTTTATGCCCTTCAAGGGATTATGACGGGTGACGAAAAATTAACTACAAGTCATGCCGTGACCGAATGTCGCAGATGACCAGTTGAACCCCTTGTAGACCGTGCCCTGCATGGATTCTGGCTGAATTTGAAAAAAATTCGCATCGGTGGCGTGAATAGGCAGCAATGAGTCGCCATTAGAGGCTGAAAGCCACGTGTTTGGAAGCTTGGGGGACGTCTGTACGACTTTCGGATACAGTCTGCGCAAAAGCGACAAATAGTTATATCTGTAGGGCTTTGATTTTCCTGACTACGGGGTTAAGTATTGCGCAAAGCCTTTATTCTTCTAGGCTGTAGCTCTGCGCTTGATTTACCAGCCAGTCGCGAAATGCCTTCAGCGATGCCGATTCGACCTTTCGCTCCGGAATCATCAGGTAATAGGCCTTGATGCTGGAGAGCGCTTGAGGGTTGGCAACCACCAGACGTTTCTCTGCCAGCTCGCGCTGGATCAGAAACGGCGGAATCAGCGCGACGCCCATGTCGTGCATGGCTGCCTGGGCAAGCATGGAGAATAGCTCGTAGCGCGGACCTGTCATGTCGCGAGGGATATTCAGTTGCTGCGAGTTGAACCATTGGCGCCAGGCGTAAGGTCGTGTGGTCTGCTGCAGCAGCGGTAGCTCGGCGATGGCTTGCGCTGTCAGCTGCGTGTGATCGCCGAGTAGGGAGGGGCTGCACACCGGCATCGGATTTTCGCCCATCAACCTGTGGGATTCGGTACCCGACCAATCGGCATCACCGAAATAGATCGCGGCATCGAATTCGGTATCGGCAAACAGGAAAGGCCGAGTGCGGTTGGTCAGGTTGACGGTCACTTCCGGGTGCTTGAGCTGAAAATCCTTGAGCCGTGGCAGCAGCCATTGCGTGCCGAAGGTCGGGACGACGGCGAGCTCGATAACGTTGGTGCCCTGCTGGCCCATCACCGAAAGGGTGTCGCGCTCCACCGCATCGAGCTGAGTCGCCACCCGGCGACTGTAGGAAAGACCCGCCTCGGTCAGTTTCACTCCACGTCGCGAGCGTCGGAACAACTCGACGCTGAGGAAGTCTTCCAGGCTGGCGATCTGTCGGCAAATGGCGCCTTGGGTGAGCGACAGTTCTTCAGCAGCACGGGTAAAGCTCTCATGGCGGGCGGCAGCTTCGAAACTGATCAGGGCGGCGGTGCTGGGGATCTTCCTGCGCATGTACGTCAACCTCACTAATGCGCCGCATAAAAGGCTATTCGCGACGTTTCGGAGTGAGAAATTAGCACAACAGGATGCGAAATCCTCGTTTGCCGCGATGGCGAACCGCGCCTAGGATCAATGCCACGTTAATTCACCCGATTGCGAGGGCACACTCATGGGCGGTAATGCTAGTTTCAATTGGATCGATCCCCTGCTGCTGGATCAACAGCTCACCGAAGAAGAGCGGATGATCCGCGACACCGCCGCGCAGTTCGCTCAACAGAGTCTGGCGCCGCGTGTGCTCGAAGCTTTCCGTCATGAGAAGACCGATCCGGCAATCTTCCGCGAGATGGGTGAAGTCGGCCTGCTCGGTGCGACCATTCCCGAACAATACGGTGGCAGCGGTCTGAACTATGTCAGCTACGGTCTGATTGCCCGAGAGGTCGAGCGCGTCGACTCCGGCTACCGCTCGATGATGAGCGTGCAATCCTCGCTAGTGATGGTGCCGATTAACGAATTCGGCACCGAGGCACAGAAACAGAAGTATCTGCCGAAGCTGGCATCCGGCGAATGGATCGGTTGCTTTGGCCTGACCGAGCCGAACCATGGTTCCGATCCGGGCGCGATGATAAGCCGGGCGCGCAAAGTCGATGGCGGCTACAGCCTGACTGGCGCGAAGATGTGGATCACCAACAGCCCGATCGCTGACGTATTCGTGGTCTGGGCCAAGGACGATGCTGGCGACATCCGTGGTTTCGTTCTGGAGAAAGGCTGGAAAGGTCTGAGCGCTCCGGCGATTCACGGCAAGGTCGGCCTGCGCGCTTCGATCACCGGTGAGATTGTCATGGACAACGTGTTCGTGCCGGAAGAAAACATCTTCCCGGATGTCCGTGGCCTGAAAGGCCCGTTCACCTGCCTCAATTCCGCACGCTATGGCATTTCCTGGGGCGCGCTGGGCGCGGCCGAATTCTGCTGGCACACCGCGCGCCAATACACTCTGGATCGTCAGCAGTTCGGTCGTCCGCTGGCCGCAACTCAGCTGGTACAGAAGAAACTCGCCGACATGCAGACCGAGATCACTCTGGCACTGCAAGGCTGCCTGCGCTTGGGCCGGATGAAGGACGAAGGTACCGCCGCCGTTGAAATCACTTCGATCATGAAGCGCAACTCCTGCGGCAAGTCGCTGGATATCGCGCGGATGGCGCGGGACATGCTCGGTGGTAACGGCATCTCCGATGAGTTCGGCGTGGCCCGTCACCTCGTCAACCTGGAAGTGGTGAATACCTATGAAGGTACCCATGACGTTCACGCGCTGATCCTCGGGCGTGCGCAAACCGGTCTGCAAGCGTTCTATTAACAGGAGGGCGGACCATGGGCGCACTGTCGCATCTGCGGGTACTGGATTTATCGCGAGTACTGGCCGGGCCTTGGGCCGGGCAAATCCTCGCCGACCTTGGCGCCGAAGTGATTAAGGTCGAGCGCCCGGGCAATGGTGATGACACCCGCGCCTGGGGGCCGCCCTTCCTTAAAGACGCTTACGGCGAGAACACGTCGGAAGCGGCTTATTACCTCTCGGCAAACCGCAACAAGCAATCGGTCACCATCGACTTCACCCGGCCTGAAGGGCAGAAGCTGGTGCGCGACCTGGCAGCAAAGTCGGACATTCTGATTGAGAATTTTAAAGTAGGTGGTCTGGCGGCCTATGGTCTGGACTATGAGTCGCTGAGGGCTTTCAACCCGAACCTGATCTACTGCTCAATCACCGGCTTTGGCCAGACCGGGCCTTATGCCAAGCGTGCGGGCTATGACTTCATGATCCAGGGGCTCGGCGGCTTGATGAGTTTGACCGGCCGACCCGAAGGAGACGACGGTGCCGGGCCGGTGAAAGTGGGCGTGGCGCTGACGGATATTCTTACCGGGCTGTATTCGACGGTGGCGATCCTCGCGGCATTGGCTCATCGCGATCACGACGGTGGCGGCCAGCACATCGATATGGCGTTGCTGGATGTACAGGTCGCGTGTCTGGCGAACCAGGCGATGAACTACCTGACCACCGGCAATGCGCCGAAGCGCCTGGGCAATGCGCATCCGAATATCGTGCCTTATCAGGACTTTCCTACGGCGGATGGCGACTTCATTCTCACCGTGGGTAATGACGGGCAGTTCCGCAAGTTCGCCGAGGTCGCGGGGCAACCGCAGTGGGCGGATGATCCGCGCTTCGCGACCAACAAGCTGCGGGTAGCGAACCGCGCGGTGCTGATCCCGTTGATCCGCCAAGCTACGGTCTTCAAGACCACGGCGGAGTGGGTTGCACAACTGGAGCTGGCGGGTGTGCCTTGTGGGCCGATCAATGATCTGTCGCAGGTGTTTGAGGATCCACAAGTGAAGGCGCGCGGTCTGGCGATCGAACTGCCTCATGCATTGGCGGGGATGGTGCCCCAGGTGGCCAGCCCGATTCGATTGTCGGAGACGCCCGTTGAATATCGTCATGCGCCTCCTTTATTAGGTGAGCACACGTTAGAGGTTCTGCAGCGTGTGCTGGGTCTGGGGGCGGGTGCGGTGGCTATGTTGAAGGAGGAGGGCGTCCTTTAAGTCTTCTTCTATATAGAAGAAGCTCTTTTCTCATCTCATTGGGTGTTTTTTAACCAATACGCAAGTTATTGGAAGAAAAGCGAAATTAACGGTTGACGGCAGATTCCAGAGGTCTATAATTCGCCCCACTTCCGGCGCAGTCGAAACGGAAAACTCCTTGAGATTCAAAGAGTTACGCA
>NZ_JBAWKM010000002.1:0-207841 GCF_037095675.1 Pseudomonas sp. CCNWLW23
GATTGCGCAGTTGATCATGCTCGGCGAACTGGCGGTGAATCGGGTGCTGGATAATCTGGAGTTGCCGCAGTAGCGGGCCTTTGATGATCGTTCCCACGCTCTGCGTGGGAATGCCTCAAGGGACGCTCCGCGTTCCAGCTCTGGGGGACGCAGAGCGTCCCGGGCTGCATTCCCACGCGGAGCGTGGGAACGATCAACGCGTAAGCATTGAAGATTCCTGTGGGAGCGAGCCTGCTCGCGAATGCGGTGGGTCAGTCACTGAAGTTTCGACTGGCGGATTGCTTTCGCGAGCAGGCTCACTCCTACACGGGCCGGGTTAAGGCTGGAACCATTCGTGGCGTTCGTTGAAGGTTTGCTGGATGAGGTCGGTGAGGGCCTGGATTTCGGGGGATTTTTGCGAGTCGGTGTTGACGGCGAGCCAAGCATGGAGCTGCATCGGTTCGGCGAATAATCCGGGCAGTGCGATGAGGCCACGGTCGAAGCGGCTCATGTATGCCGGCAGTAAGCCAATGCAAGCGCTGCACCGGATCATCTCCAGCATCAATTCATAAGATTGCATCTGCACTACGCCAGCCAAGCGCTGCTCGACCAATTCATTCCACGGGCGAAAACTCTGAATCTGTCGATCATGCTGCCACTGCACCAGCATGAAGTCCGCCAGATCATCCGGCGTTTCCGGTCGCGCTGTCACCCGCGAATAGCGCTTGGCGATGTGCGGCAGATATTCAATTCGCGCGAGGTGTTGCGGTTCGCTGGTAGCGAAGGTGGGAACAAGGTTTGGAGCATCGCCAGGAGCGAGCCAGAGGACAATGTCGGCGCTGACCGCACGCAAGGCCAGTTCGCTATCCAGAGCAATAATTTCCAGACGCAGGCTGGCGTTGCGCCGCAGCAATGCGATGAGGTCGCGGCCGAGGATGTCGTGGAGGATGGATTCGGCGATGTTCAGACGAATCAGCGGTTGTTCGATGACCGGGAGTTTGCGTTGGTGGGCCAGGGTGCTGAGTCGGGCCTGCAACTGTTGGCCTTCGCGGGTCAGGCTGAGGGCGCTGCCCTGGAAGCTGAACAGGCTGTGTTGCAGTTGTTGTTCGAGTTGCGCGAGTTGTTTGCGCAGCAGCGTCGAGCGCACATTCAGGCTGCGCGCGGCTTGCATGAAGCAGCCGCAGCGGGCGCTGACGAGGAAATATTGGACGACTTCGCTGTCGATGGTCGCGGCCTGGTTGAGCCAGGGTTCGGAGTTGTCTCGCGGCGAAAGGTAAACGCTGGCGGCGTCGCGTCCTGCGGGTTCGGTGAATGACATTGATGACTCCCTGTCGATCTAATGTGGTTGCTCTGAATACACCGGATCTCATTGTGGGGGCGAGCCTGCTCGCGAAAGCGTTAGCACATTCAACATCTTCGCTGACTGACCCGCCGCATTCGCGAGCAGGCTCGCTCCCACTGGGGTGAATGGTGTTCTGGCTGACGTCAGTGTTTTTCCTCGAGGATTTTGTTCAGTTCGGCGCCGTCGATGCTGAGGGTGGCGGTGTTGAGCATGCCGTCCAGATAAGCCTGGGCGATCTGTTCCTGGCGTTGTGCGCGCAGGGCCTGGGTCAGTTGGTCGCGCAGTTCCTCCAGCGTCGCGGTGCGAGCCGGTTGCTGTTCGGTGAGTTTGATCACGTGGAAACCGGCGGCGCTTTGCACCGGATCAGACACGGCGCCCACCTTGAGGCGCGCCACGGCGCCCCGTACTTCCGGCACCAGTTGTTGCAACGGTTGCAGGCCGGTATCACCGCCCCGCTCTGCCGTCACTCGATCCTGCGAATATTGCGTAGCCAACGCGGCAAAGTCGCCCGGCGCTGACTGGGCTTTCTTGCTCAACTCAACTGCTTGCTTGCGCACTGTTTCCGCATTAGAAGCATCACTGACAGAGAGAAAAATCTGACTGACCCGATACAGCGCCGGCGTCTGCCAATTGGCCTTCCCCGCGTCGTACGCCTGCTGCAACTCGGCCGCGCTCGGATAATCCGCCGGCACCTGGCTCACCGAGCGCAGGTAATCACGGAAGACAATTTGCTCAGTCGCTGCGCGAGTCTGCCGGGCGACGTCCGGCCGCTGCGCCCAACCCTGTGCGTCAGCCTGCTCCAGCACGGCTTTTTCGGCCAGTCGCGTACGAATCCAGCGTTCCAGCGCCTCACGGTTGCCGCGCAGCTGTTCGCGGGTTTGCGCCGGGACGGTGGCCAGCAGCGCCTGCAATTCCTCTGGCGAAACCTGCTGATTGCCCAACCGCGCGACCGCTGGCCCGGCTGCAACCGCCATCACCGGCGAGGGCTGCTGAGCGGCGACCGGATCACTGCCCGGCCGCAGCACCAGCGCCACGGCCACCACCAACAACGCCAGCGCTCCGGCGCCGATCACCATGGCAGGCTTTTTCACAACGCGACTTCCTCTTGTTCGGCGATAGCTGATTTGGCGGTTTGCACACCGGTGGCCTGACTGAAGTCGCGCAGGTAAACGATGAATTCCTGCAACAGGCGATCCCACAACTCCAGATTGCCGCGCAGGTGCTCGTTGCTCACGCCTGCGGCCACGACCACGTCCATCTCCATGACCAGAAACTCACCCTGCAACGACAACCGTGCAAAACGTCGAGTAGCATTCCACTGCTCTGCGACTCCCTCAGGCAACTCACCCTGCACGCGCAGCGCACAGCTGAAGGTGAAATCAACAAAGCTGCCCTGCTCCACCGCCGGGTTGCCGAACCGCACGGCGTAGCCGATGCCCTGACTGGCGCTGAGCAACTGGACGATGCCGTTCTGTTCACTCTGGTTGACGCGGTAACCGGCGGCTTGCAGGACGTCGGTCAGCGATTGCGGGGAAACGTGGGTGATCAATTGAGTCATGGCTTTCTTCCTTGTCATCAGTGAGCGATCGCGGCTTGCGGCGCGTCGAATTGGGTTTTGTACAGCTCGTCGCCAAAGCCTTGGGCCAGCTCATCGAACTTGACCCGGGCGCTGCCGGCGAAGGGCTGGCGGATCTTCATCACCTCGGCGACGTCGATGTTTTCGTAGGCCGTGAGGATCTGTTTGGCGACGCCGTACATTTGCTGATTCTTGGCTGAACATTGCTGCACTTGTGTGTCACGTTCCGCCAGCTGCGCTTGCAGCTTTGAGCGTTCGGCTTCTTTGCCACGGGCGAGAACCAGTAACTCGTCATAGGCCTTTTTGAACTTGCCGGTCTGCTCGGCACTGGCTGCGACTTGCGCCTGCGCCTGGCTGTGCAGGCTCTGTTGCTGCCCGGCCAGTTGCTCGGCGAGGCCTTTGGCTTTGGCCAGTTCGGCAGTCAGCTGCTTGATCTGCGCTTGCGCTGCCATGGCTTCGTTCTGCGCCGCCAGTTGCGCGGCGCTGGCCTGGGCCTGTTGGCTTTGCAGGGCCTGCAATTGTTGGGTGGTGCTGCGCAGTTGCGTGCGCAAGCGTTCTTCCATGCCTTCGCCGTTCGCCCCGGTGGCAATCAACAAACCCAGGCCCAGCGCGAGAAAACGCGTGTTCATAAAGCTCTCCCGGCGCCTTAGAAGCGCGTGTTGATCTCAAGCTGCAAGACGTCGATGTCGAACGGCGCGCCGTACACCGCTTCGGTGCTCATCCAGCGACCCGTGGCGGAAACGTTCTTCGCCAGGCCGTAATTGCCGCCCATGAAATAGCCCTTGGCGTTGGTGCCGCCGAGGTGGAACGACGAGTCGTTGAAGCCGTCCGGCAAGGCGTCCGGCTGGATGTACTTGTAGCCGGCGAACAGGTTCCAGTCGCCCTTGCGCTTGAGGTCCAGCGCGTTGCCGAGGGTGAACTGCACCATCCATGCATTGGCGCCGCTTTCGATCTCGCCGTTGCTGTCGAGGTTGTTGACGATCTGCCCGGCGGAGCGCTTGCGCATGTCGCCTTCGTCGTAGCTGAGGTTGTGGATGTAATTGCCCTGGCTGCGCAGTTTGAAGTCCTGCGGCAGGTCGGCGTCCCACACGACGTTGAGATCGAGCAGGTTGAACTCGGACGCAAGCCCGACGAATTGCGGCTGCGGCGTGGCGCTCGGGTTGAGCGGGTTCGGCGTGATGTCACGCAGCAGGAACACGCTGTTGCCCTTCTGCATGAACGCCGCACGAGTACCGTCGCTGTCGCAGCCCGGCGCGCCGGCCCACGGTTCGCAGGGGCTGGAGCGCTGACCCTGTATGTCGTCGAAGCGGTAATAGGCCAGCGCACCTTTGAGGCGGTTGTTGCTGTTGATCGCCCATTTCGCGCCGAGCTGCGCGCCGTACAGCCATTTGTTGTCGCTCTCTTCCTTGTCGAAACCGTTACTGCTGGAAGTGTCGTTGGTGTAGTCCACCGGGAACGCGCCGACGGTGCCGAACACGCCCCAATCGCGGTTGAGCTTGTGATCGAAAATCGCCGCCACACCATCGAAATTCAGGTCGTTGGAATAGAGCATGTCGGTGGACATGAACGGATTGGCGAAGCGCCCGCCGGTCAGGGTCAATTCGTCCATTGGCTTCCAGGTCAGGTAGCCCTGATCGAGCCAGATGTCCTTCTTGGCAAAGCCGCCGCCGAGGTTCTGCGTGGTCGATACCGGGTTGTTGTCCGAACCGGTGCCGATGCGAATGCCGGCGGTCCATTCCTCCGAAATCACTGCTTTCATGCCCAGACGTGCGCGCAGGCGAAAAAGGTTTTCGCGGTCTTCGCGGGTGTTGAGCAACGGCGGCAGGCTGGTGCTGCTGTTGGGATTCACGTCGTACGGGCCATTGTTGTTGAGCTTGGCGAAGTCGACGATTTCGTTGCTGTTGTTGCCCGAGTAGTACCGCGATTCGTCACGCAGACGAATGTCGCCGTCGAAGCTGATGCGCGAGGCCCAGTCCGGAAAGGTATTCGGCGCTGCCCAGTTTTCCTGTTTGGCGGTGGCCATGACCTCGGCTTTGACCTGATCGCGGATCTGGTCGCGCACCGCTGCCGGCACGTACTGCACACGCACATCGCCCGGCGCGGCGACCGGTCCGGCCGCGACTGCGGTGGACGCGGCAGCCTGTTTGGCCTGCGCCGCTTCGTTCTGCGCCTGGGCGATGAGCGCGTCGGCCTTGTCCTGTTTGAGAATGCCCTGCTCGACCAGCAAGCGGATCAGATTGATCGTGGCGTTCTCCGACGGCGCAGGCGCTGCCACGGCCTGGCCGACCAGGGTCGCAATGACCATGCCGACCGCCAGGGACAATCGATTCACGTTGGAAATCATCTGCACACAACTCCTTTTGCCGAAGCTTGAATAAGTGAATTAACCCGGACGCCGCCCTTGCAGGGACAGGCGCACGGGCAAAGTGATGGAGGCCGGAGGCCGTTCGCTGAGGGCTGGCGCACCGCGTAAAGCGGCCAGCACCTGGGTATCGATTTGCGGTTTGCCGCTGGACTTGATCAGCTCGACGCGGGTGATCTCGCCGACGCTGCTCAGCCAGACGTCGGCCTGCAGCGAGAATGCGAGGTTGCGCAGCTCGGGGTTCTCGCGCAGCAAACGCTGGAAAGTGAACGCGAGAAACTGGCTGTACGTGCCCGTGCCCAAACGCCCGCCGCCAGCACCGGCCATGCCGCCGCCCTTGCCCGCGCCGATGTTGAAAGCGTCGCTGCCGGCCTGCGCGTCGCCGTCCATTTGCATCGGGTTGGCCAGATCGTCCGCCGGCGATGGCGGCGCCTCTTCTTCAGGCTTGACCTCCTCCGGCTCCGGCGTTGGCTTGGGCTCGACGACTTTTTCTTCCACCGGCGTTTGCGGCTCTGGCGGTTTTTCCGGCGGCGGTGGTGGCGGTGGCGGCAACGGAATGATCGTCGGCACTTTCGGCGCTTCGCGGCGCACGCCGGCCATGTCGTTGGCCCACTGCCAGAAGAACCACGCGGCGAGCGCGGCGACCAGTAGTCCGGCGCCCCACTTCACATAGCGTAACGGCGACTTTTTCACGGGCGGCGGTTCGATCGGGAGTTGTGCGGTCATGACTCAGCCCTGACTCGGTTTGCCGGTGACGAGACCGACCTGGGACAATTCGAGCCGACGCAGCAGGTCCAGCACTTCGATGACTTTCTGGTACTGCACCGTCGCATCGCCGCGCACGATCACCGGGAAATCCGGGCTCTGCGCTTTCTCGATGCGCAGGCGTTCTTCCAGCTCGGCCAGGGTCACCGGATAGGCATCGAGGAACACCTGGCCGCCGTCGTTGACCGAGATCGCCTTGGTCTTGGCTTCCGACAGCGACACCGACGCGCTGGCCTTGGGCAGGTTGATCTGAATCCCGGAGACCTGCGCGGTGGCGGTGAGGATGAACATCACCAGCACCACCATCAGCACATCGACCAGCGGAGTGATGTTGATGCTGTCGACGGCGGCATCGTCATCATCGTCGTGGGAGGCATTTACGGACGCCATGGCAGTGCTCCTCAGGCCGGTACGGAGTGGTTGGCGTGATGGCCGCGCTGGTGCGACGCCTCACTGAACTGGCTCTCGCCATGCATCTCCGCCAGACGAGTGATGAACTCGTCGACGAACACACGCATGTCGGCGCTGACTTCCTTGTTGCGGGTGATCAGGCGGTTGTAGCCGAACAGCGCCGGGATCGCGACGAACAGGCCCATCGCCGTGGCCAACAGCGCGGCGGCCATACCCGGCGCGATGGCGTTGATGTTGACGTCGCCGGCCATTGCCGTGCCGAGGAACACCACCATGATCCCCAGCACCGTGCCGAGCAGGCCGATATACGGACCGCCGGCGATGGCGTTGGACAGGGTCGAAAGTTTCGAACTCAGCTGCTGGTTCTCGCGGGTGCGCACGCCATCCATCGAGCAGCGGATGGCTTCGATGGTCGCCGCTGAAACCGAGGAGGTATCGGCGCCCTGCTCACGACGGGTACGGATCTCTTTGACCGCCACCAGGTACAGGCGCCACAGCGACGAATGCTGCAGACGCTGAGCCAGTTGCGCGTCGTCGGCGAACATCTCCAGACGCGTGCCGACCTTGGCGAATTGCACGCGGAAGTCTTCGTTGGCCGCAGTCACGCGGCTGAGGCTGCGGTTCTTGCGCAACATGATGATCCACGACTGGAACATCATCAGCACCAGCACGGCGATAATCACCCAGGCGTCGATCGGCACCGCGTTGAGCAAGAAGCCAAGGCTGCCGAAACCGAAGCCGGACTGCTCTTCATCGACGCCGTAAGCGACCAGTTTCGACTCGGCGCCTTGCGAGGTGGCATCGGCCAGCAACAGCGCGGCCGGACGGGCGACTTTCGACAGGCGCAGCTCATCAATAGCGCCAGCGAATGGCTGGAACGCGCCTTCCTGCAGATCGGCACCGATGGCCATGACCGAGTTGAACGCCGGCATCGCCTGAGCCAACGCAGCGCTTTCGCGACCGTTGATGTACAGGGTGACTTTCGAACCCTCGGCGGTCAGCGCAACGTGTTGCCATTGCGCCGGAGCCAGAGCTTGCGTGGCGGCGGCGCGCTGGCCGTCGATTTCCACGAACGGCAGGCCTTGGCTGACGCCGATCAGCAGACTTTGCGTGCCTTCGCGACGCGCCAGTATCACTTGTTCGCCGCTGGCCTGATCCAGACGCAGCCAGGCACTGAAGGTGAACGCGCTGCCGGCATTGTGTTGCAGCGACGGACTGGCCGGCAGCAACAACGGCTGGCCGCTGAACTGCAAGGCGCGCCCGACGACGCCATCGATCGCTGTGCCGGTCGCGCTTTGCGCGGTGTTGCCGTACGCCGTGGTGTCTTTCGCCGGAGTGCCGGTGGCGCCTTCGAAGTGATACAGCGCGGTGTAATTCGGATCGAAAGTGAGTTGGCCGTTGCCAGTGGCCGGGGCTTTCTGGTTGCCGTAATACATCCAGATGTCCTGACGCTGGCCACCCTCTACATTCGGCACATCAACCCAGATCAGCGCCATGCCCATCAGCGCGTCGAAACTTTCGATCTGGTGGTTGAGCACGGTTTTGTCATCCGCCGCGACGAAGCGCAGATCGGAGCCGTCCTCTTTCACGCCGTCGAAGGTGAAGTTGCCGGTGTGCAGGCGCACCAGCAGCGCGGTGCGGCCGAGGGCCTGATTGATCGCCGCGCCTTGTGGCGTGGTGTCGACGGCGATCTGTTTGCGGTAATGCCAGTCGTCCTGCCACCAGGCCTGAGCCGTGGCCGGGAGCACGAAGCCCAGGCAGATCAACAACGAAAGGAAGAGGCGTTGCATGGACGTGCTCCGTTAGAAAGTGGCTTGAAGGTTGAAGTGCAGGCGCGATTCCTGCTTTGAGGTGTTCGGCCCTTCGAGTAGCGGGTAGCCCCAGTCGAGGCTGCCGGACAGCCATTTACTGAGGCTGGCGCGGGTGCCGAGGCCGACGCTGGCCAGGGCGTAATTGGCGTCCTGATCCGGCAGTTCATCGCGCAGGTAAAGTTGCGCACCCTCGGCGAAGGCGTAGAAGCGCCAGTCCTGCATCCACGTGCCGGCAAATTTAGCCAGCGACGGTGTGCGCAATTCCTGGCTGAGCAGGTAACCGTCATCGGCGGTACGTTCAGCCGCGAGATAGCCGCGCACGGAGGTGGCGCCACCGGCGGAGAATTGTTCGTTGGAAACCAGCGGCCCCGAGGCGAGTTGGAATGCGGCTTTGCTTGCGCTCTGCCAGTCGCTGTCGAAGGTCCAGGTGTAGTTGGTGTCGCCCTTGAGCACGGCGAAACTCGGTTTGGCGCGATAACGTTTGTAGTCGAAGTCTTCGTCGTCGCTGCCGTAGCCGAACACGCTGCGGGTGGCGGCAACCAGACTCAGGCCGAGGCCGAGCTGGCTCTTTTCGCTGAAGCGAAAGCCGTTGTAGGCGAAGGTGAACGGCGCGTATTTCAGCGGTACCTTGTCGCTTTCGCCGGACAGGCTCAGGCGCTCGTCGAAGTCCTTGAAGTCGATGCCGGCCGACAGCGAGTTCGACCAGTTACCGCTCGAGGGAAGCGTGTAAATCGCCGCGACGCCGTAAGAATGACCCTTGCCGAGCACGTTGCTGCCGCCGATGGTGGCGACGTTGCTGTCGGACTGGTAACCGGAGAACTGCACGCTCCAGCGCTCGCTCAGCGGCGCGGTGTAGGACCCGGACCAGACCTTGGCGTTGTCGGTTTCCTGCGGCGCGGTGAAGAACGTCAGGTTGACGCTGTGGCCGAGCTGCCAGAGGTTGTTGTAACCGAGACTGGTGACGCTGCGCAGCTTTTCGGTGTCGGCGCTGTAGTCGTTATTGAGGCCGACGCTGGCAGTCCACGGGTTCTGGTCTTCGACCTGCAAGTCGACATCCATGGTGCCGGGGCGTTGACCCTCGCGCACCAGCGGCATGACCTGGCGACCGGGGGTCTTGTTGAGCTGCGCGAGTTCGCCCTGGACCTTGGCAAAGTCCGGCACCTCGCCTTCTTTCAGCGCCGGTACGTTGTCGCGAATGTCCAGCGGCGAATAGTGTTTGGCGCCGACCACGCGCACCCGGCCGACCTTGGTTTCGCTGACTTGCAGATAGACGATGCCATCGGCCACGGCCTGCTCGGGCAGCTCGACAAACACCGATTGATAGCCGCGCTCCTGATAGGCCTTCTGCAACGCATCGCGGGCGCCTTCGATGTCGCTCAAGGCTTTCTGCGGGCCGAGAAACGGGTACACCGCTTCTTCGATCGCCCGCGCATCGAGCACGGTATTGCCGCGCACGAAGTATTCGTTGACGTCGACCAGCCGCTGCGCGGCGGGCGCTTCTGTGCCCTCCTCGGCCAGCGCCGGCTGCGCGCCAGCCGTCACCAGCAGCCAGCCCCACAGCGCCAGCCGCGACGTGAAAATCCGTTCCACATTACCCCCTGAAATTCGCGATGACCTGTGGGCGTTAGCGCCCGGTGTGCTGCGTCAATTGCTGATCGTTGTGGCGCAGGCGTGCTTGCCCAGCCAGGTGTGCAACAGCGCAAAGTTCAGCGAGAACTCGGGCATTTGCAGCAAGGCACCGCAGAACACTTCGCCGATGACTTTCTGAATCAGCAGCACCGCGCGCGGCTCGTTGAGCAGCGTGGCGATGTCACGGCTGAGGGCGGTGAAACTCCAGACTTTCTGGTTCAGGCCAAGGCCGACAAACCAGCGGAACAGCAGGTTGTAGTTCAGCTGTTCATAGAGCTGCTGTTCGCTGGGCACCGAATACAGCAATTGCAGGAGCAGGATGTGCATCACCGTCTGCGCGGGAATGAGCATGCCGGGTGCGGCGTTGAGGTCGTGCAGCAGGTCCTGGTGGGCGTCGAGCAGATCGTCGATCTGCGGGCGCAGCAACACCAGCGAATGGCCCGGCGGAATGTAGCTGGACACTTCTTTCAGAGCGCCCTGCCAGTCCTCCTGCGAGACGATCCAGACCCACGGCGCGCCGTAGCGATACACCGAAACCGGCTTCTTGCGCGCCGCTTCGACGATCTTCGACAGGCGTTGATCGAGCTCCTGCATGCCCACTTTCGAATAGCGTTCCATAGTCCCCATTGCCTCACTCCCGGCGTCCCGCCCCGACTCGCAAAGTGCGCCCCGAAAGGCTCCTCAAGCGCGTTACACAGGCATGACCGGACTGGCAAAGGGCTACCGAACTTTTGTCATAAAAGCTTCATTACCGAAGACAGACTGACTGATTTAAAAGATCGACCGTGGGAGCGAGCCTGCTCGCGAAAGCGCTGTGTCAGGACATGAGGATGTTGGATGTGCCGCCGCCTTCGCGAGCAGGCTCGCTCCCACAGGGTGGACTGTGGTTGCACCGTTGCGTGACATTCGCGTGACATTCACGGGGTTAAATCCCGGCCCGTTCAGGCGTATAACCTTCACAAGACTTTCAATCGGTACGCCGACTTCAACACAGGGTAGTGACATGACCACAGCAAACATCCTTGGCAACCTGTTCCCTTCGGTCAGCGACATCCCGGAAAAATATCGCCTCGACGCTCAGGTCGAGCAGCGCGAATACCTGGTCGATGGCCAATTGCGCCGCTGGGACGGCCCGCTCGCGCAGGTGCGCAGTCCGGTTTATCTGAAAAGCGAAAACGGCGAAGAACAGGTGATCCTCGGCAGCACGCCGCTGCTGGATGCCGACACCGCGCTCACCGCTCTCGACGCTGCCGTTCGCGCTTACGATCGCGGCCAAGGCCTGTGGCCGACCATGCGCGTGGCCGAGCGCATCCAGCACGTCGAAGCATTCCTCGGCCGAATGCGCGAGCAGCGCGAGGCCGTGGTCAAGCTGCTGATGTGGGAGATCGGCAAGAACCTCAAGGACTCGGAAAAAGAGTTCGATCGCACCTGCGATTACATCGTCGACACCATCAATGCCCTTAAAGAACTCGACCGCCGTTCCAGCCGCTTTGAGCTGGAGCAGGACACCCTCGGTCAGATTCGCCGCGTGCCGCTCGGCGTCGCCTTGTGCATGGGGCCTTACAACTACCCGCTGAACGAAACCTTCACCACGCTGATTCCGGCACTGATCATGGGCAACACCGTGGTGTTCAAACCGGCCAAGCTCGGCGTGCTGCTGATTCGGCCGTTGCTCGAAGCCTTCCGCGACAGCTTCCCGAGCGGCGTGATCAACGTCATCTACGGCAGCGGCCGCGAGACCGTCAGCGCTTTGATGGCCAGCGGCAAGATCGACATCTTTGCCTTCATCGGCACCAACAAGGCTGCCAGTGACCTGAAAAAGCTGCACCCGAAACCACACCGTTTGCGCGCGGCTCTGGGTCTGGACGCCAAGAACCCGGGTATCGTCCTGCCCGAAGTCGATCTCGACAACGCCGTCAGCGAAGCGGTCACCGGTTCGCTGTCGTTCAACGGTCAGCGCTGCACCGCACTGAAAATTCTTTTCGTGCATGAAGACGTGGTCGACAGCTTCATCGAGAAATTCAACGCCAGACTGGCCACGCTGAAACCGGGCATGCCGTGGGACAGCGGCGTGGCGCTGACGCCGCTGCCGGAGTCGGGCAAGGTCGATTATCTGCACGGTCTGGTCGCGGATGCGCAAAGCAAAGGCGCCCAGGTGGTCAACCCGAATGGTGGCGAGTCCCACGCCTCGTTCTTCTACCCGGCAGTGCTCTATCCGGTGAACCCGCAGATGCGCGTGTATCAGGAAGAACAGTTCGGCCCGGTCGTGCCCATCGTGCCGTACCGCCACCTCGATACCGTGATCGACTACGTACTGGAATCCGATTTCGGCCAGCAGTTGAGCATCTTCGGCACCAACCCGGTGGCGGTCGGCCGGCTGGTCGACACTTTCGCCAACCAGGTCGGGCGGATCAACCTCAACGCCCAGTGCCAGCGCGGCCCGGACACTTACCCGTTCAACGGTCGCAAAAACTCCGCCGAAGGCACGCTGTCGGTTCACGATGCATTGCGAGTGTTTTCGATCCGCACCCTGGTGGCGACCAAATTCCAGGAGAGCAACAAGGACCTGATCAGCGAGATCATTCGCGGGCGTGATTCGAGTTTCCTGACCACCGATTACATCTTTTGACGGGTGATCGGCAGGATTGAATGATCCTGCCGATCCGTCAGCCCCCCGGCGATTCAGTGACTACACTCAGCCCAGCATTGCTGGATGCCCGGGAGGCTGACCATGCTCGATTACTTCGCATTGGGTCTGTTGGTTTTTGTCGGTCTCGTGCTGTTTTACGGGATCATCGTGCTGCATGACATTCCGTACGAAATCGCCGTTCATCGCAACCACCCGCACCAGGACGCGATCCATGCCACGGGCTGGGTCAGTCTGTTCACCTTGCATGCACTCTGGCCGTTTCTGTGGATTTGGGCGATGGCTTATCGCGAGGATCGCGGTTGGGGTTTCGGCGATGGCAAACCCATCCAGAATCACGTCAATCAACTGGAGCAGCAGGTCGTCGAGCTGCAAGCTCGGATCGAGCGGCTCGAAGCGCAGTCGCCGGTTGCGCCTCACTCTGACAGCCGGGGGATCTGAGCATGGATCTGTTGCTCATCCTCACGTACGCCGCACTCTGCGTCGCCATCTTCAAGATCTTCCGCATTCCGCTGAACAAATGGACGGTGCCCACCGCTGTCCTGGGTGGCGTGCTGATCATCGGCGCGCTGATTTTCACCATGAACTACAACCATCCCTATTCCGAGGTGGCGCGCTCCTACTTTGTCTCGGTGCCGGTCATTCCGATCATCAGTGGCCAGGTGATCGACGTACCGGTAAAGGGCAACGAACCCCTGGAAAAAGGCGACGTGCTGTTCCGCATCGATCCCACGCCTTTCCAGAACCGCCTGAAATCGCTCAGGGCGCAACTGGTTGCAGCGAAGGGCGACCGCTATCGCATCACCGAACTGATCCGCCGCAACTTCGGCACCCAGCGTGAACTGGACGCGGCCATTGCCCGCACCGACGATCTGCAGGCGCAACTGGACAACGCTCAATTTGAACTGGACAACACTGTGGTTCGAGCGCCGAGCAAAGGCTTCGTCACCCACGTTTCCCTGCGACCGGGAATGATGGCGAGCAAGCTGCCGCTGCGCCCGTCAATGGTGTTTATTCCGCAGGAAGGTCAGTACTTCGCCGCCTGGATGCGTCAGAACAGCCTGCTGCGTCTGACCGTGGGCGACGAGGCCGAAGTCGCCTTCGATGGCATACCCGGCAAAGTCTTCGCGGGGCGAGTGAAAAGCGTGATCGGGGTGATCGCCGAGGGCCAGGTGCAACCTTCCGGCACGCTGATCAGTTACACCGGCTCGCCACCGGCCGGACGGGTGCCGGTGATCATTGAAATCACTGACCCGGCGTTCGCCGAATACAGCGCGCTCATGCCGGGCGGCGCCTACGGGCAAGCGGCGCTTTACAGTCAGCACTTTCATCACATCGGCGCGATGCGCAAAATCCTGCTGCGCATGTCCGCCTGGATGAATTACATTTTCCCCTTCCATTGATTTGATTGACGTACGAGGTTCGCACTGACTACTTACAGCACCCACCGCCTGCCACCGCTGTTGCGCCGTATCCTGCGTCCGTTACTGGACCCGTATCGGCGCTACCGTCACGCCCGCCTGATCCATTCCGTGCGGGTGGCGCTGGGGTTGCTGGCGACGATTCTGCTGACCACTGGCATCAATCTGCCCCACGGCGAATGGGCATCGGTGACCATGCTGGTGGTGATCGGCGGTTTGCAGCATCACGGCAACATTGGCAAAAAAGCCGCCGAGCGCGCCATCGGCACCCTGATCGGTGCAGGGGTCGGATTGGCCTTGGTGGCGCAGCACGCCTGGCTGGGCATGCCGTGGCTGACCTACTTTTCCATGGCTGTGGTGTGCGGTTTTTTCTCGTATCACGCGATTGGCAAGGGCGGCTACACCGCTCTGCTCTCGGCGATCACGGTGTTCATCGTCGCCGGGCATGGCGACAACCCGATCACCGATGGACTGTGGCGCGGCGTCGACATCCTGATCGGCATCGCCCTCGCCCTGGCGTTTTCCTTCGCCCTGCCGCTCTACGCGGTCTACTCGTGGCGTTACAACCTCGCCGATGCCTTGCGCGATTGCGCCACGGTGTACGGGCGCATCATCAACGGTGAAGCGGTCAGCGCCGACGAGCACGTGCGGCTGATGAGCAAGGTGGGTGCGGTGATGGTGCAGCTGCGCTCGCTGATGCCATCAGTGTCCAAGGAAGTGAAGATTTCCATGACCGAGCTCGACGCGATTCAGCGCAACCTGCGCATGTGCATCAGCACGCTGGAGATCCTCGGCAATATCCGTCCCAATGCCAGCGACCCGCAGGCCACAGCCCATTTGCAAGCGGCACTGAAGGCTGAGCACCGGCAGATTCGTGTGCAGCTGATCGGCATGGCTCGCGCGTTGAAAACCGGAGCCTCGCAACGGCTGGAGCGACCGATGGAGCTGCCAGCAGCGGACCTTGATGCGCCAGTCGCCAATACGCTCGACGGCTATCGGATGCTGACCCGCCAACTGGCGGCCAATATCAGCGAGATGCGCCAGCGCCTGGCAGCGACCGCACCGCGCTGGAACATCTGATCCTTACTGCGCCGCCAGCCGCCGGGCTTTCCAGCCCCAACCTTGTTGCATGCCGGCGGCGGCCAGCAGGATCGCTGCGACGCCTATCCACTGCAGCAATTCGAGGCGATGGCCGAAGGCGAACCAGTCAACAAAGATTGCCGCGATGGGATAGATAAAGGACAGCGCGCCGGTCAATGCCGTTGGCAATTTTTGAATCGCTCCGTACAGCAAAACGTACATCAGACCGGTGTGCACGATCCCGAGAGTCAGCAGACTCGCCCAGGCATCGACGCCTTGCGGCAACGCATCGAAATGCGCGAACGGCGCGAGCAACAACACGCCGGTGCAGACTTGAATCAGCGCGATCAGGTGCGGCGGCGTGCCGGTCAGGCGCTTGATGATCAGTGCCGCGATCGCATACAGAAACGCCGCGCCCAACGCCAGGGCAATTCCCATCAAGTAATCGTTACCCCCCTCGCCTTGCGTGCCATGGGCGCTGACGATCGCCAGCATGCCCATGAACGAAATCGCCAGCCAGAACAGCTTCTGCAGGGTAATTTTCTCGCCGAGAAAGAGTGCCGCCAGACCGACCAGCATGAATGGCTGCACGTTATAGACTGCGGTGCCGATCGCAATCGAGGCGCGGGAATAGGACGCGAACAGCAGCACCCAATTGCCGACAATCGCCATGCCACTGAGCACCGCCAGCAGAAACGTTGTGCGGGTCAGCATTCCCGGGCGCAGGAAGCCGAACGCGGCGCAGACCAACAGCAACGTACCGGCGCCGAACACGCAGCGCCAGAACACCACGTCGAGCACCGGTTGCCCGGACACCAGCACAAACCAGCCGATCGTCCCGGATATGAGCATGGCGGCGGTCATTTCCAGCGAGCCGCGGCGAATTGTGTTGTCCATTATTGTTCTCCTGAGGCTGTGAGCGAAGCATGGCGAAAGTATGCCAAGCGCACCTCGGGCTGCTCCAGCGCATAAAGCAGGCTAAACTTGGTTTTCGCCTTTTTTATCGAGGGTGATTTGCGCCCTTTGCCTAATTCGGAGTTTGCCTGTGACTGACGATATCGATCAGATCCTTATCAGCGCGCTGATGGAAGACTCGCGGCGCTCGCTCAAAGCGCTGGCGCAGATCAGTGGCTTGTCATCGCCCAGCGTGGCCGAGCGGTTGCGGCGGCTGGAAGAACGTGGCGTGCTCAAGGGCTACACGGTAGAGATCGATCCGAAATGCTTCGGCTATCAGTTGCAGGCGATCGTTCGCGTACGGCCGCTGCCAGGGCAACTGCAGGAGGTTGAGCGGCAGATCATGGCGATTCCGGAGTTCACCGAGTGCGACAAGGTCACCGGTGACGACTGCTTCATCGCCCGCCTGCACGTGCGCTCGATGGAACAGCTCGATACCCTGCTCGACCGACTGAATACGTTGGCTGAAACCAACACCGCGATCGTCAAGAAGACCCCGGTCAAGCGACGCCTGCCACCGATGGCGTAGGTGTCTTTTACCAATGATCAGGGTAGATTGGGATTTTTCGCGGCTAAGGAATGGCGCTATGAAAATTCAGGCAATACTGCTCGCGGCCCTGCTGCTCGGCGGTTGTGGCACGATTCAGACGGTGGCGCGCGACGGCCAGGCTGCCATTGACGGGCTCAAGCAGCAGAAAAGTTATTGCGGCGCGGTACCGAGAATCTACAGCGGCCTCGCTTATGACTTCTGCACGCTGAACGCTCCGCTGGCCTCAGGCATCGATCCCGATGATCACCGCAACGCGGCCATTCCGGTGGTGCTGGTGGACGCCGTGGTCTCCGGCGCGCTGGACACCTTGCTGCTGCCCTACACGATCTACCGTCAGCAAGTGGACGGCAGCATCGTGATCAACTGAGCAGACACTTTTCTCCAGACGATAAAAAACCCGCCGAAGCGGGTTTTTTATTGCAGCCATTACGATCAGTCGTCGCGGCTCATGATGCCGAACAGTTGCAGCAGGCTGACGAACAGGTTGTAGATCGATACATACAGGCTGATGGTCGCCATGATGTAGTTGCGCTCGCCGCCGTGGATGATCGCGCTGGTCTGGAACAGAATGCACACCGACGAGAACAGCACGAAGCCGGCGCTGATCGCCAGTTGCAGGCCGCTGATCTGGAAGAAGAAGCTCGCCAGCGTAGCGCCCAGCAGGACAAAGAAACCGGCGGTGATGAAACCACCGAGGAAGCTCATGTCCTTGCGGGTGATCAGCACGTAGGCCGACAGACCACCGAACACCAGTGCGGTCATGGCGAAAGCCGAGCTGACCACTTCAGCGCCGCCCTGCATGCCCAGGTAACGGTTGAGGATCGGGCCGAGCAGGAAACCCATGAAACCGGTCAACGCGAAGGCGGAAACCAGGCCCCACGCGGAATCACGGAGTTTGTTGGTGAGGAAGAACAGCCCGTAGAAGCCGATCAGCACCACGAAAATGTTCGGGTAGCCGACACGCATCTGCTGGGCTACGAAGGCCATCACACCGCTGAATGCGAGGGTCAGAGCCAAGAGACCATAAGTGTTGCGCAGGACGCGGCTAACCTCTAGCTGCTCAGCCTGCACGCTGTTATTAACTGCGTAATCCTGTTCGCGCATGGCGACACTCCTGTTGGTTTGAAACGTTCAGTCGCAAAGATCATAACAGACGCTCTGTAACAAGCCATGCAGAGAGTTTGACAGTGTGTTTCATTCAGGTATTATGGCGCCCGCAACGCAAACGGAGGTGTGGCCGAGTGGTTTAAGGCAACGGTCTTGAAAACCGTCGACTGTAACAGGTCCATGAGTTCGAATCCCATCGCCTCCGCCATCTTTATACGACAAAGCCCTGATTATTCAGGGCTTTGTCGTTTCTGGGGTTTAAGATTTCCGCCGCACTAGCTGAAGCGTTACAAAACTTTTTGGCCCGCGTTACAAAACTTTCTGCTTTTTCTCCCTTCTCCGGCGTCCTGCCAAACGCAAAAAATTCTTCATGTAACACGGTGCTACGCTTGGCTTTTTCACGGAGGAACGCCTAGCGCCAAATTCAGACCTGATCCCTTCTCTGCTTTACAAAATCAATGAAAACCAACTCGCCCTCGAAGCCGCCATCATGGAATTGTCAAACTGGGTCGAGCAGCGCGGATCTGCCGACGTCGCCGAGAACGTCCGCGGTGCCCTTTGGGCAATCGACAAGAACGAAGAATTCATCAAGATGACGCTCGCGGTATTTATGGCCCCCGAATGACTGAAGTCTGTTAAGACCGTCGCACTCGTCCCAAGCACCCCATGCTTGGGACTGTAGCGATACAAACAATTGTTTTATAGGGATAAATTATTTTCTAGGCTGGCAAAAAATCCGTTTTCTTGTGCTTATGCAGGCGATAAACCGTGGTCTGTAGCGGAGGTTTTGCGCACTCCATATCACATTGAAACTCTCAACCGGCGGCCACCAATTTTGTATTTGCTTCCTTGTAATTGAAAGTCCAATTACCATTCGGTCGCTGCTCATAACACATGGTCTTCCATGGCTTGTGACAGGCATTCTTCTAGAGCGATGCAGGCAATGAAAAGTAAAACTGTTCAAGTACCCACATGGATGTTCTGGCTCGCGACGTTTGCACTTTTGTCCCTAGTGGTCGGATTTGTTGCGAAAGCTACTGGCGGATGGCCGAGGTTGGAGAACTTTCTCCAAAACTATGCGCCAGCTTGGATCCAGGCGGTCGGAAGCATTGCTGCAATTCTAGCGGCCTCCGGTATCGCCACTAAGCAAGCCAGTCATGCTCGGGATATAGAAAATGAACAACGTATTCGCAACGAAGTGCAAAAGCTCGAGGTCGTCAAAGCATTGATGATTAGGTCCATGACCATGTCGCGCGAAGTAATTCAGGCATTAGAGAGTAGGAAATTGGAGGATTTTTCGGTGGTTACTCCATCAATGATGCGTGATGCTCATCAAACACTACTTCTGCTACCTATTTTTGAGATTCCGAATGCGATGCTATCGCTTGATGTATTGACTGTCGGTAGAGTCTTGGAGTGTCTGAGTGAGACATGGGAAGCCTATGTCGCCGAGGTGGAGAAAATGGAGGCACTGGACACTCCAATGGTAGGCCCTCTCCACACGTTAGCAGGTGAGCTTTCGCAGATCAGCGAGGCAGCTTTTGAAGACTGTTTAAAAGAATTGCGTCAAAGGAGAGTGTTGATAAATGTTTTATAACCACCACCATGTCAAGGTGACCCCAAAACCCACGCACCATACTGATATCAAATGAAACATAGCATTTATAATTAGGTACACAACCACTTTATTTTCATATAAGAATCAATAAGTTAGCGTTGTATACTCCCACAGTAGCACCTCTACTCCCGGCGTCACGCCAGCCTTGAATCCCTTTAAAATTTTCCTCATGCCCTGTCCTCCTCACGTAGAAAACGTGATGCCTAACCCAGACCTGCTCCCTCTCCGCTATCCAAGATCAACTAGAATGAGCTTGTCTTGGAAGAGTTGACCCATACTGATGTAATTTAAAGAATTTAATTTTCTATGGAAGAGAATTCGATGCTCTCACTGGTTCAGATAGACGATTACATAGACTCTCTATCAAACAATGCCGGATCCTTGATTAAGGAGGCCGAAATCCTGTACGACAATCAGCACTATGCGCGAGCCTTTACCTTGTCTCATATCGCGAGGGAGGAAATCGCGAAGTGCCTAATGCTGCAAGCCGCAGGGGTTAAGGTCTTGGCAGGGCATGGGGTAGATTTTAAGAAGCTTTTCAAAAGGCTCAGAAACCATGAGCAAAAGCTCATTTCAGAAGGACTGCAGAACTCTTTATTCGCGTTGGGTACTGGCGATTCAGAATTCGGTCGCCTGCTGCTGAAAACTGTCACAGCAGCAAGCGAGCATAGAAACAATCGAAAAAATGAGTCTTTATACGTAGGCTTCGCCGAAGGCCGCATTTCGAATCCGGCGGAGGGGTTTAGCGAAAAACAGGCAGATCGCAACATCAAGCTCGCCCAATACGCGCTGAGGGATCAGAAGCACAACGCTGTCTTGATGGGTAAATTTTCCCTTCGTGAGCCAATTGAAATGCCCGAAATCACTCCGGGTGATTTAAAAGATCAGGATTTGGACTCGTTAATGAAGGACTTAGCACAGGCGCTCCTTCGGATTCGAGAGGCCAAAAATTACGAAGAAGATTCAGACGACCGCCAATGATGCAGCAGTATGGGCTGGAACAGTACATAAGCCACGCGCTACGTGGCTTTCGGCATTTTTCTGTCTAAAACTCTACTGTCATTTGCTTGCGTTTCCCCCTAGTAAAACCGGGATGGGGTGAGCTAGTGTTAGACAGGTTTATGACATCGAAAGGATTCCAAAAAATGCAGATCGACCGCGAGCTGTACAAGCAGATAAAAGACGTCATCGAAAATTTTCCTCCTTACCCAGACCTGGATGCCTTGATCGCTAATGGTGACCTCAAAAAGGTGCGCGGAGGCTACAATGTGCTCTCCGAAGCAGGTATGGAGGCAATACAAAAATACCTCGTTTCTGTCACCGCCCCTCATAACGGAAAGCCTGCAATTTTTAAGCTGTCGCGCAAGCGTAAATCCAGCACTTTTTAATTTCTTCAATTATTCATTGCAGGAAAACTACATGCTCTCCGGAAAAATCAAAGCTACGTTTGAAATCCCAGACGAAGAAGCAGCCAAAGACGGCATGCGGCCATTTATCGTGCTCGACACAATCGATTTGGTAGATGCGGCTCTAGACTGCGGGCTGAGTAATAACTCGCCGCTTCTAAAAGCGATTCATGAGGCGGGAGATTATTTAGACATTCAAGTGCTGCTTGAAGAGCATGTCATGGAGTTTGTCCCAGAAAGCCGATCCGCAGCGGCATATGAAGTTGCAGAGTGGCTTGAAGACCTGGCGAGGCTATTTAGAAGAGGGGGGGAAAATCTCAAAATGGAGCTAAAACCACGCTATTCATACCCGAGAAACTGATTAGCATCTAGCAGTATCACTAATAGCTCATACAGCATAAGGCGTCATCAAAGTTTCCATCATCAAACAGGTGCAAGTATGATGCGTATTTTCCAGCAGTCTGAAAACGTCTATAACGCAGCTGATTGCGTCGTAGCTCACGGTTATGCTGCTGTCTCAGGAACCTTATCTTCTGCACTTCCTTATTGTGACCGGATCCTGAAAGTGCTCTCTGCTTACGACGAGATATCACCCGTGAAGTCTTACCTAAATGTCAAAAAACAGGGTTATCTGTACTTTGTTTATGACACCAACAGATTCACTCTCGACGAGGTTGCTCCCTTTATCAAAGCCGTTGACCAAAGTAGTTCTCTATAAAACATGTGACCACACCATCACTCGATGATTACTACTCCTAACAATTTTACTTAACTTAGGAATACTCTTTTGGTACCGATTCCGAGAAACATCGCGATGGGCAACGGCTTCAGAGATGTCGTGACTGCGCTTCGTGACGAATCTGATAGGGGAACAATAGTGCTGGCAGCATCTTGGCTAGACGAATCATTGACCAATATTATAAAAAAACTACTCAAGCCGTCTGAAAAAGAAGACCTGCTGAGCCCCGGAAAAGCTTTAGGCGACTTTGGAACAAAAATCATGCTTGCCGACAGACTAAAAGTAATAAATCTTCATTTAGTTAAGTCTTTAACAATCTGTAGAAAATTGAGAAATGATTTCGCTCACTTATCAAGCGAGCTTTCCTTCTCCACGCCTAGTGTTAAAGATAGAGTAGAAAACCTGTTTACTCTTAATGAATCGATTATATCAACCATGGGTGAAGTTTTACTCTCTTCCGGAGCGGCAATTCTAGAGAATAATGAAAAGCTTTCTACAAAGCTTATGCATGAAACATTTGGCACCAAGCTATTGTTTCACTACACCTGCGGTTTCATCAACGGGGGGCTCGCTGCAATCTTGGTGGACACTGAAGAAATTAACCCGTCGTTTTCCAATTAATTCATCGGCTCAGCGAATTAACATAGTCCTGGCATTCCTGCAGCGCGATCAGCGCCCGGTCGCCGGTGTCGGTGATGGCGATAATTCGTTGAGCATGCGCCGGGTCAAGTCGGGCGCGTACGGTTGCATGATCCACGCGGCCGGCGCCGGTGGCTTTTGGCACTTGACAGCCACCGGCTGAATCCGCGGCGATGAGAACTGACAGCCGGAGATCAGCAGTGGCAAGGCGATCAGACAAGCGTTGCTGAGCTTTTTGCGCATCGGAAAGTTTCCTGTAGTGTCTTTCATCGTTTTCTTTCAAACGCCCTTCCAGAGCTAGGCGCTTGTCCTGCTCAATCACTAGCGCGCCCACCATCGCCTCGGCGGCGACCTTGGCCACGTCGGCGGACTGGCGAGCCTGCTCAGCTAGCGCGTTACCGTAACGCCAGTCCTGAATCACCCAACTGCCGGCAGCTCCGGCCCCGGCGATCGACAGCAGTACCAGGGCGATCGCCCACGGCCGCACTGGCGCCGGAATCAAATCGAGGACTGACATAACACCGCCTTGGCCTTAGCCCACAGTGCGCGCCGATCGGCTTGGCCGGTGTCGCCCGCATTGATTTTTCGGCTGATGCCGTCGAACAGGCCCGCGTCGGCCAGATCGTTAAGCCCTCGATCCCACCAGTACCAAGCCGCCGATAGCGCGGCGTATTCCGGCTGTTCCAGCAGCTCGGGCCGATCGAGCAACGGCAAGTCGAGCGCCTTGCCGCACAGACGGTAATTGTCGCGGCCGGTGAACAGCATCAGTTCGCGCTGTTCATCATCACCGTTGGCAGCACGATCAGCCGCGCGCACCTCACGCACGGTCGGGTTACGCAGGTTCAACGTATCGACGTCGACGCTATTGGCTTGGCTTGGCCGGGTCAGCGTTACAACAGCGCCGAGCGCACTGAGCGACAGCCAGGCCGGCAGGTTTTTAGCGATTACTTGAGTCATCTGGATCTATTCCTTACATGCCGAGTGCTTGGCGCACTTCGAGCAGTTGGTCTTTGCCGTCGATCACCTGAATGCCGGCGACCATGTCGATTTCGTACATCAGGCGCCCGTCAATTTCGAGCTTGTAGTACGTGACCGAAACGGCGTGTTTGATCTCGGCAGCATCACCGGCTTGCCTCTACCGGCGAGCAGACAGGCCCGAAAGCCTGCCAACGACAGGAACAACCTGGACGGCTGCTCGATGGTGAAACGCCTTAACCGAGTGAATGACCCGGCAAGCAATGCGCTCCGCGAATCCCAGCGGGAGAAGTGAGAGACAAAGAATGAATTAGCGCTCCGAGCCTCGGCTATGAGGAGCGCCGGACCTCATACAGTGAGCCTACTCAAACAGGCTCCAACAGCTGTACGCCGCATGTTGTATTAGCCAACGACCATCCAATAATGCTGATCGAACTGGGTTAGCAGGAAGACTCGCTGTCAACTGCAAGACGAGCCGAGCTATCAATCGGTAGATAATCACTCGCTATGAAAGCCTGGCGTTTGGGGTCCTGCAGGAGGGACTGAATGTCAAGCTCGCTGACGGCACCTGGGATTTAGAAAGAAGTCCACGTGAGTGAACTTGAAAGGAGAAGGAGCGACGTTAAGTATTCAGATACGATTTGCGTCTTGAGGCTCCAATTAACGTGAAAGTCTAAAAATGCATCCAACGACGGGAACCCTCAAGGAGAAAATTTATATTCGTTAATAAGGGTTTTGCTGAAGTGATTGAGGCCTTTCGGTAAAGACCGAAACCGCCCTCTCAGCAACTGAGAGGGCTAAGCTATTTATGCATTACCGGTTACAGAATATGTTGTGTACTGTTCAATAAAATGGTGAAGCATTTCCTTTTCCGTCATTTGCCCTCCGTCCGATACGCCCATGCGAACTGTAACGTAAGAGATTTTACTTTTCTCTAATGTAATAAATCCTGGTGTACTGCTCATTATTTCGAGGACGCTGTTTTGAAAACCTGGCTGACCGGAAGTATCAATGGTTTTCAGAAGAAAACCGCCAACCACTTGTTTTTTTGCAAGGTTGGAATTGTCAACTACCGTAACGGAGTATAGGTTTGGTAGTAAGTTGTAATGATTCGGATCAATATCTTCATTTCTCGTGTGATGAATTTTTTCTCCGCCAGAACTGAAACTGCAGGTGAAAAGAGTGATCGGTTGTACATAGTGATGTGAAGCCACCACTACTTTTTCTAGTACACCTGCGTGCTGCAGAGTATTTCCTGAGTAGCCCATCAGGCATCGAGCCTCATCCAGGCCGAGAACGATGACCTTGGCGTCGCCACTGTTTGTGAATCGTAAGGTGACGTGAAGCTCGCGGCCGACGGATACCCCAAGGATCTCACCCACGACAGAGTCAAGGCCAGGCATTTCAACTTCGGCTTGTGTCAGCCGTCCTTCTTTCGACTGAAAGAGGTCTTCTGCGGCTGTGTTAATGGCTATAGAGTCAAGCGGATTAAGGTGTTGAGAAAGCACTGCGATAAGCCGGGCACATGCGTCTATGCTCCAGCTTGTAAGGACGGTATCGCCGTTGTCAAACCTTAGCTTATGAATTAGCGCGGCAAAATCCCCTTTGAATGTAGTGCACCCAACAGCCGTGCTTGTTAAACGCAAATCCATTTTTCATCCTCGATGCAGTCGTGATTGGTAATTATCCTTTGTCGGCAGTGAAGTGTGACTCTTTAGAAAATTTTCAATTGAGAGCGTGTCACGGGCTCATACCACCTCAATGTAGATCGCACAGAACTCACCGACCACCCTCAACTCTATAGCGGAAACTCCTAATTCTTCTTTGGACATATCAAAAACCACTTCGTATTCAACGCAATATTTTACATCTCCACGCTAGCCATACCGCCACCAAGGGATTCTATGCGGTGCTACGAAGCAGCGTTGAATAAGTCTGAATTGCCGAATTGCTTTTCCATGCTCATGCCCTTCAAAGGGAATAAACGCAACCCACCACCGAGGGATCAGCCATGCAAATGCACCCACTGATGCAACAGCGCCGGGAAGTTCTCAACGCCTTGTTTGTTCGCTCCCACGCAGCCCGTGGAGAGTTCGCCCGGCTTGCTGGACTGGTGGCGCCGGATAAGAAAGTGCGCTTCCAGGTGAAGACGGTCGGCAACGCCTATCACATCGTTGACTTGGTTATCGGCAAGACAAAGGCCTTCCGCTTCAACTATCAGGTTGCGCTGAACATGGCAATCGCATTCGAGAAGCAGGCCAATCGCCTGGCGGAAGGTGTGCATTGATCGGTGCACCAATACCAAACCCACGAGACCAGTTGCTCGACAACCTGAACCAGCAACTTGATCAGTTCTTCGGTTCCGGCGGTAAGGCTCAGCAAATCCCCAGTGGCGTCACTGGCGATCCAAAGCTGGCATCCACACCGCACCACGACCGTCTGCGCGTCGAGCGCAACAAGATCGCCCCGAAGGTGCGCGAACTGGCCGAAGCCGGCAAGACCATCAACGAGACGGCCAAGACACTGCACATGCACGTCAAGCGGGTTGCACTGATCGCCAGCGAGAACGGATTCAAGTTCAACTCATGAAACGCATCAGTAACCGAGCGACGACACGCCGCCGACAAACCTGGCTGGACTCGCCGGCCAGCGGAATTGAAGAGGTAGGCCATGGCCAAGAGCAATGCGCAATTGCAGAAGGACAAGCGAGCCAAGGAGAAGGCACTGCTCGATCGGATCGGCGCCGAGAAGCGATCGCTGATTGTTTCGAAAGCGCTCGATGGTGCCCTGCTGATCCTCGGCGAGCGCCACGGCTTCGAGGAATGGCAGGAGACGGTGTCGACCATGATCTTGAATTTAGCTGCAGCACCGCCCGAAGAGTCGGCACGCTTCGCCAGCATGTCGCGACCTGAATTAGTTGTTAAGGAAAAGTGGTCGCGTCAGCTTGATGAGTTCGCCGCGAGTGGCATTGAGCGGTGAAGCGCCCCTAGTCCGAAAAGGGATCATCGTTTTCAGGATATCCATTGATAGCCCAGCGCTTTTCCATTTCTCTCCGTTCCTTTTCGTAAGGTGCAAGGTGCTTGAGGTGAGAGTGAAGATCGACGTGCGAGACACCTTTTTTTGATTCGCTGACACGCAGCAAATTCTTAATCTCGTAATCCTCGGGGTTGAACCGGTTCGCATCTACCAGGGTTCTGACAGCAGACCTGACCTCATCGACATCAGGCGTATCCTTGGCGCTCGTGTCGAGGAAATCACGAACAAACCGCATTAGAACGTCGATCGCGTCATCCACTTCTTGATCCGTAACTTGCCGCATTTCCACCCCCTTCGACTCAATCAGTAAGTCGTAACACCCCATTCCAAACCAAATTGCCACCACCGGTCGATAATGATTTCTTGATCTATCCGTCACTCCCTTATTGCGGCTGTTGACGAATGAGCTTCTCCACAAAAACAAATGGGTTACTTGCGGGCACAGCGTATGTAAATTCCTCGGTAATGCGTCTTCCATCCCCGCGCAGGTAAGTTATAGCGCAACGCCCTGATCTATCTTCTTCGGTCATAGGGAAAACAAAGTCGATGCTTCTACTAAGAACACCTTTTTGTAGTTTTCCAAGATGGTTGAGATCAACCCCTCCAAGCGGGGGATCAAACTCGACAACAACCTCACGAGCCTCCTCACCTAAATTTTGAATTTGGATGGATGTTCGAACATCTGATCCAACTGGACCGCCCTGCCTCGACCCGGTGACTGAGTTCAGAATCGGTGAAATAGAGCGGGCTATCTCCTGCTCTTGCAATATAAGAGCTGCCTTCTGCGCATCGATTTGTTGAAGCGCGGCAGCAGCCATTATTGATTGTTGTTCTACCGAATTTTTAAGCTCTTGCGCTTGAAGCTGAAGGGCATCGGTACTCAACTTTAGCTCGCGACCTTGCTGTAGAAATCCAAGCACTAACCAGAGGAAAGCAATTGGGCCAAAGGCGCCAGCGAGAAAATCTCCAAGCGCGTTCAACTCTAGATTGATAAAGCTTTCAAATTTGAAGGCAACAGTAGTCGCTATAACTATCAAGTAGATGATCGTTCCCAGGGTTCCCCAGAACTCTAATTTTTTTGACACAGCTCACTCCTTGATCCGGCTCCATGCCGGGCCGAACACAAATACCGCAACGATCGGCAATACGCCAGCTCAGACAAAGCTCGGCGACTCAACGACTCGATGCGCCGACTCCTTGTAGCTGGCCAGGTCGATCACCCCGCGAAGGAACACGACCACCTCCAGCTTCACCGCGTCATCCGGCAGCCCTATCCGTTTCAGCATCGCTTTAGCATCCTCTTCGATCGCTGCTAGTGCATCGACATCGCTCTGTAACCTCATGTCGGCCTCCTGCCAGTGTGAGTTGAGTCATAGATACACCACCTGGTAACGAGCCGGCCAGCGGAATTAAAGAGGTAGGCCATGGCCGAGAGCAATGCGCAATTGCAGAAGGACAAGCGCCCCAAGGAGAAGGCCCTGCTCAAGCGGATAGGCGCCGAGAAGCGTTCGCTAATTGTGTCAAACTCACTCGATAACGCCATGCTGGTTCTCGGCGAGCGCCACTGCTCCGAGGAATGGTAGGAGACGGTCTCGACGCTCATCATCAACTTGGCAGCGGCGACAGCCGAAAAGACAGCTCGCTTCGCCAATATGCTGCTACTTGAATTCGGAATCACAGAAAAGCAGTTGCGACAGCTCAACCAGTGTCCCAAAACCGGAATCGACTTCAACCTTGATTAGCCCAGATATTGAAACCATCTTAAATTAAGCACCATTACTTTCCATAATAATCCTCAACGATTTTTGATGCGTAGCATCTAGAAACAATTCCAGAAACCCCCCAAGCCTTTATAAGACCACGCCATGTTTTCTTGTTAGAGAATGCGTAATTTACGAACATCACTCTTTCCGAAGGATACATCGAATCCTTCAATAGCGCAGCGTAGGATTTACGCCAAGTTATTGGTAAATTTGAATTATTGATAAACCTTATAACGCGCGCAGCCCGTGCATAAAACCCGTAACACATATCACCCTGAGCCACCAATTTAATATGAGCTTTCACTGCCTTCAATTGGGCTTTAGCTGGCAACTTATCAAAATTCGCCCTTTTCGAATAAATAGAAGACGACAGAACGCTCGCCACAGTCTTATTCGACCCTGGCTTATTAACCCTCAAATGCCGCTCACAGTAACTCTCCAACCGATCAAGCAGCTGAAAGAACGTGCCTTCGAATTTTTCTCTTTCGAGTATGTCGTGCTGCTTACCCATAAAAGATGTTGTTTTACGCGCCTCATCTGTTTGAATTAAAGTCGTCCTAAGCAATACCAGCAATGCCAAAAAACTTAATAGCGGATTTGTAAGGCCGCCTATAAAATCACCAACCTGCCCTAAATTATTTGAAATTGAAAATTCGTCACTTACAGAGTAGAAATAAGTCGCAACCACCGTCACAACAAACAACACAACTACAACGCCCAACACAAACGTATTTAACGGCTTTATTTCTTCAGGTTTATCTGGGCTTCTTAATAAAAGGTAAAGATATCCAGATATGGCAGTCACGCCTAAAAGCCCAGCCAACAGTATGATTATCAGAAAATTTTGCATCTATTTCGATCCCTGAATTTTGCGAGATAATATATAGCCTGAATGCCATTTTTCCAAAAAAAGATCCATCTTACTGTCGCATCCGATCACGGAAGGCGGCACCGAGAACATGAGCGCCGCCGACGCGCCAGCGCCAATCATCACCAAGGATCAGCTGGGCCTGATCACCTTCACGATCAAGGGAACACCCTACGTGATCGTCGACATCTGCCTGCGGATGATGCAACCGGCCGAGCTTTACAAGGCTCAGGGGTTTCCCGCCGACTAAATCATCGACAGGGGCGCCGATGGCCGAAAGTTTACCAAAACCCAACAGGTTTACATGTGCGGGAACAGCGTCAGTCCGCCGCAAATGGCGCGCGGGCAAGGGCGAACGCCCCATGGCGGTCGTCTGTTAAAATCTATTGTTGCTTAAGCCTATTCGGTGCGCAGGCGCTGCGTAATTTAGTTCAACAAATCTTTATCCCTTGCCTTGCTAACCTACCTCTAGGTACGACCTTTTCGCGTACTATATCACTTATCATTTCATGTCCAGCCAATTCAGCCGCCCGAGAAGTCATGATTATAACTTTTGACCGCATATATAAAAAAGTCTCGACGAAGCCGTCTAGCTTCGACCCACCAACATACAAATGGTACTTCATGCCAAGCAACTCAAAAAAGTAAGCATGACGACCAAACATCTTTCTTGAAACGGGCGTAGTGATCAGGCCATTTATAGAGCGATGTGTGTTCACTGTGACAATCAAGTAAACTCGTTTCACATCACTTTCGCCTAACAAAAATTTTCGAATTTTTTCTTCATAGCTCCCTAGTTCTACCCTCTTTTCTCCGCACTCATTACGCGACCAAATATGTGCTCGCCAAATCATACTCAAAGCAAAATAGTATATACCCCGCTGTAATTCATCTGAAAATGATTGACTATGAAAAATCTCAGCGCCATCTTCTGAGCTAACTAACTGCGACTTTTTAATTAAATCGCGAAACGGGAAGTCTTTATTGGTTGCCCAGAGTTTAGAAACAACATTTTCGCCGAGCTTTGAAAACAATTGTTCACAGGAAAAGCAAAGTAATTTTTTTGTAATCTGATTGTCCGTGTAGAACGCATCCCCCTTCCGAACATCCACATGGATAGGTGAGTCTTGAACCGCACCTCTTCCTCTGACGTGCTTGAAAGCCGACTTGGGGAAAAAGTGACTTTCCATCAGTGAACCGGCCATTTGGCACAATGCGCAGACCTCAACTCGATTTTTGCCGCCTGACTCTCGTTTTTGCATGGTGCGTTTCTCAAAGAGGCCGATTTCAAGGATAACTCATAAGTTTCAAAAACTGACCGGAGACAGGTGGATAGGCAGCACCACAAAGACGTAGCCAATAGACCAACTAACCTGACAGGAGTACATCTGCCCCCCCCGCAAAACTACTCCCTACCCCTTCAAAGTCAGCCGCTATAGCGGCGAGGACGAAGTCATGTCTGAAGAAATCAGATTGATCCAGCCAGCACCGGTCGTGCGCGACGAAATGGGTTCGTTCCAGCATCCAGATTTGCCCGACTTCGACGAGGGTGACGGCGACAAATGCAAAGCCTGGGTAGCGGAGCAGGGCTTGACCGTTACCCAAGCGCGCCTCGAATACGCCGAAGAGGCAATTGCTGATCGGTACTTCGAAGCCGGCGACCCGGATTTCAGTTATTGGGAGCCGGAGCCCCCGGGTGGCGAAGGCTGGTTCTGCCTAGCGATTAACGACACTGACGATGGACCGGTCTGCTGGTGGGCGCGACGCGAGGTGACGCCATGATCCTCGCCCCGCTCTACATGGCCTACCTCATCTACAAGGGGCCGTGGCGATGAACATCAGGAAGAAGCAGCGCGTCCTAACGCGCGCCGCCGTCGATTTCGCGGGTCACGGCAACGCTGTCGCCACGGCAGAACCGGCTCACTGCTGTTTGTCACGGTAAAGCACGAATATGTTCAGGAGGGGCGTGAAGTGCTGGTCGAGGAGCAGGATATCGTCTACCGCGAGCCATCCCCGCCCAAGCTCGCCGGCACCGAGGCAGCCCCTGAAGGCGCTTGGCAGGAAGCAGTCATTCCCGATGCGACGCTGCTGTTCCGCTATTCGGCAGTCACCTTCAATGGCCATCGGATCCACTACGATTGGCCATATGTCACTGAGGCTGAAGGCTATCCAGGGTTGGTGGTACATGGCCCACTGATCGCGACGCTCAGCCTGCGCGCGTTCCAGCGGGCCAACCCGGCTGCCATAGTTCATAGCTTCAATTTCCGCGGCTTGCGCCCGCTGATTTCACCCCAGGCATTCGAGGTGGGTGGCCGGCTGACGGACGCCGGCAAGGCGCAGATCTGGGCAACCGAAGAGGCCGGTATGGCGCAATCCGGCGAAGTTGAGTTCACTACAGGAGATGCATTATGAGCCAGTCAGTCGTCCGCAGTGCCCTGTTCGTGCCTGCCAGCCGGCCGGAACGCATCCCCAAAGCGCTGGCAAGTGGTGCAGATAGGGTGATAGTCGATCTTGAGGACGCAGTCGAGGAGAGCGCCAAGGAGCAGGCCCGGCACAACCTCGATACCTTCCTGGCGGAGCACCCGCAGGCCCAAGTGCTGGTCCGTGTCAACGCACCTGAGCACTGGGCACATGAGGCTGATCTAGAACTATGTAAGTGTCATCCGGGAGTGCGCGGCATTCTGTTGCCTAAGGCCGAGACAGTCGAGCAGGTTCGCTTGGCATACTCGACGGGCAAGCCTGTGTGGCCGATTATCGAAAGCGCGCGTGGGCTCGCGGCATTGCCCCAACTGGCGACGAGCGCCGGCGTTGAACGATTGTCTTTCGGCAGCCTTGACCTTGGGCTCGATCTGAATCTGCGCAGCGGCAGTGACGCCGCAGAGCAGGTGCTGGCGCACGCGCGCTACGCCATCTTGCTGCACACACGAGTAGCGAATCTTGCTGCACCATTGGACGGAGTGTACCCCTCCATCCACGACACCGACGGCTTGTGCCGGCACACCGAGTTCGTACGCGACATGGGATTTGGCGGCGCACTGTGCATCCATCCCAGCCAGGTCAGGTTAATTCACCAGGCGTTGCAGCCTTCGTCAGCCGAGGTGCACTGGGCACGCCGAGTCATAGCGGGCGCCGAAGGTGGTGCCGGGGTGTTCACCCTTGACGGGCAAATGGTCGATGCGCCCGTAATACTGCGTGCTCGTGCGACGCTTGCGCGCATCACGCAAGACGACTGAGCAGAGCGGTTTGTCGCAGGTAGGCTACTTCTGCGGATGCGAGAAACCCGGCAGCCTGAAAGGCTATTCCTAGTTTGGAGGTAAATAATGAAAAAGAGCCCTTCACGTAACCGCTGCCGCCGCGCTGTCTGCTGGTTACTGCGTGCCCTTTCCAGATTGCCAGCCTATGCCTGAAGGCGCGCGCACGCAGAATTGCCCGGACTTCCTGTTGGAGGCGGCTCGTGAACTAATGGCCGAGCAGGGCTACGGCGCTATGAGCATGCGCCAACTAGTAGCCGCTCGTGTTGGCCTGCAACCCGGCAGCCTCTACCACCATATCGCGAGCAAAGAGGACCTGCTGCTTGATGTTCTGCTGAACACCCTTGCTCATCGGCTGGAGGCTTGGAAAAGTGGCCCATATACACGTGACCTGCGGGGCTATCTGAGCTTTCTCCTGGCGCGTCAACGCTCTCATCCCTGCGAAGAGCTACTGCTGCGCCATGAGTCTCGACATGTCAAAGCAAGCCACCGCATCTGGTTAGCGCAGGCGCTTGATAGGTTGCAGGCGCCGTTGCATCAGGCGATAGAACAAGGGCTAAGGTCCGGGCATTTCAACGTGCAGGATATCCCCAGCGCAATCGCGGCGATTTACGCATTGATTGACACTACCGATGGCATGCGCAACCGACCGATGCCGGTCGATGAAGCATGGATAGAGGCTTGGATCGTACGGATGAGCATCGCACTGTTGTCGTGCCCCAACACTTCGGAACGCAACGCGCTGTGATGTCAACGATTCCAGGCAATACTCACTTGTTGATCAGAATGCGTGGTCCAGGTGCGTCGCCACATGCTGCGCGACTTGCGCCAGGCAACCTTTAAAAAAGTGATTGCCACCTGGAAACACCACCACGGCCCGACGCTCCGGCCTCGCCCAGTCAAATAGGTTTGCCAAGGGGGCCATTTCGTCCTGTTCTCCATGCAGCAGGAGACACTCGGCAGGCAATGCCAGCGGTTCGTACAGCCTTCCACCAGGTACAAGTCCAACCGGCAACCCCAAGAGAGCTACCGCGTGCAGTCTGTTATTGAGCGCACACGCCACCCGTGCATACACATGGGCGCCAAATGAAAATCCGACCAGGGCGATGGGCAGCTGTGGGTATAGGCGCTGAAGGTGATTGACGACGATGATGCTATCTTCGCTTTCACCGATGCCTTCGTCATGCGCACCGGTGGATTTACCTACACCACGAAAGCTCGGGCGGACCACTCGCCATCCCTCTGCATTGAGTTTGCGTGCCAGCGTTAATGGCACCAGATGATGCGGGCTACCGCCCAGCAGCGGTTGGGGATGACTCACGAGTACGATTCCCTTCGGGGGGCAGCTCGGCTCATCGATTATGAGTTCGATCAGACCCGCTGGACCTTCAATCAGATGCTCGCTTCGTTTTTCATCGGCCATCGTGACTTTCCTCTGCTTCTGATTTATCCGCCGCGCGAGAACGTTGCAAAAACCTTAATATCAGCCCCACCAGAACCACGTTTATCACGGCCAGACTACACAGCGTGACGAGGACACCCGTCGCTCCGAAATGCTGCATCAAGTAGCCTCCGGCCAAGGGGGTCAACGCCTGGCCGATCAACGAAGGGCGCGACATCTTGCCCATCAGCGCCACGTACTGCGATGCTGGCATCAATACCAGCGGCAGCATTCCTCGGACGATCGCACGCAATCCGTTGCCAAGACCGTACAACACTAAACCGACGGCCGTTGCGCCCGGCGCGAAGGCAACCAGTACTACCCCGAGTGCAACCAGCATCGCCGACACCAGCGCCGTCCAGATTGGATGACGCTTGCCTGCAATCATTTGTAGAACACGTGAAGCCACCTGGCTCGGGCCGAGCAGAGACGACAGTGCGATCGCGGCTGTCAATGAGTAGCCAAGCCCCTGGAGCACGGTTACTAATTGCACCGAGATCGCGGTCATAATTATCGCGCCCAACGCGAAGATCCAAATCAACAGCAGGTATAAGCGCTTGTCTACCGGTGGGTTGTTTTGCTCGCTGGTGCCCCTGATCCGGCGCAACTTGCCACCGCCTGGCAATACGATCAAATACAAGGGGGTCGAGAGCAAAAGTAGCACTGCGTATCCAACGCATGTCCCTCGCCAGCCCACGTGCTCGATGGCCGATGCAACTAGCGGCCAAGTCAGGGTAGTGGCGAACCCGGAGATCAGCGTGATACCGGTGATCGCCCTGCCAGCTCGCTCGGCATACAGCGCCCCGAGTGTGGAAAACAGCGCTTCGTAAAGCCCCGCGGCCATGCCGATACCAATAACGGCCCAGGCCAGCAGGAACACCGGCAAGGTATGACAGGCAGCGGCGATCAACAGTCCTAGCGCGACTAACAGGCCACTGCAGGCTAACTGCAAACGGCCACCGAAACGCGCCACCAGGCGACTGGAGAGAGGCGCTAACAGCGCTGAGATCATAAGGCTCAATGACAATGCGCCATACACCCACTGGCTGCCCCAGCCAGTGTCGCGAATAATCGGCTCCCCCATAACAGCGAGCAGAAAGAACGACCCCCCCCAAACCAGAATCTGCAGCATGCCCAGGCAAAAAACGCCGCGGCTCCCGGGAAGACGAACTTCAGCGTCCACGATAAACCTTCATTAAATCATTCGGATCGAATCGCAAGCAGGGCCGACGACGGGATGCAGCACGGATGGGTGTTCATGACGGGAGGCTATCTTAAAGTGCTTGCTCGGCAGGTGCTAAACAATATGGGCATATCAGGTATCCGTTGCTCGATCGCTGCCTATCCAACTTCGGACAGTGCTCCAAGCCGGTTTCGGTCGCAATGTCCCTGGCTGCCTCGACCATTTCCTTAAGAAGTGTTGTAGCTCGGTGATCGACCGATGTGCGCGGCGAAGGCGCTTTTGGACATGTATGTGATTCCGGTCAAGAGCCCTCCTTTTCAGCGGCTTTTGAATGAATCCTTTCAAGATTTCAGTGATTGAAATTTAAGTAAGCTGGCGGGCCTCCCACTAACGCGATCCCGCGGCTTTCCGACCCCGTACTATTTCGAAAGTCTCAGGGTCCCCCGCCGGTTTTCTATCAATACTCAGACAAGCTCCAATGATGCAGCTCTCATCTACCATGTGACTCGAGCCGAATGAATTCTTTTCAGTGGAAACCAACCATGAGCAAAACCAGAGACATCATTCAAGAAATCGGGAATTCCGTCAGAGAAGGCCATCTAGCTCCGCGATGATGGAGCTTCCGGACTCTTGAGCAAGCCTTTCAAAATCACAAGGATCTAGATGGAGAGCTTGTCAGATACTTCCCCGTCGCTTTGATAGCTTGCGTGGAAGGCTATTTTCGGATGGTTATCAAAGATCTGATTGATTCAGGCGAACCATATCTAACCAATGCCGAAAAGCCGGCCTCATCGATCAGGCTAGACTTCTCAGAAAATCCAAACGATGTTTTTGCAGACGTTGCCAGGACGTTCGAGCTGAGACATATCATTTGCCATGAAATCGCCTCAGCCTATGAAATCAAGCTCGAAGAAGTGGCGCGTTGCTTTGAAAGCTGCGTGGCCTTCTTAAGAGCTTCTGATGAGTTCATCTCAGAAACGCTTTATCCGGGAGCCCCACTAACTCAAACAGATATGAATATTGCCGCTGGTGAAACTGAGGCGCTGCTGTCCAGATAGCCAATGCGTACTCGCTCAGCCAAGCGACTCAAAGACAGCCTCCGCACGCTGTTGCACCGGCGCCTGAGGTCTGAGCATTTGCTGCCAGGCGAGCTGCGCCTGGACGTTGGCCACCGAATCGAGCACTTTCTGCGCCCAGCGATCATCCTCGGGATGCACCACGACCACCCGGAAGCCATGATCCTTGCCTTCAATCTGCACGCCCTCCGAATCATCGACATGCAAGTCGATATCGAACGCTGGCGGATACTTGGAAGGCGCATTCGACATTCCGTGCGCCGTCAGGGCACGGTTGTGCAGCACACTGTTGACCACGCCGTCGACGCGGATACCGTACAGCGCCAACCAGCGCCTGATATAGGACGGCGTGCGCCCGGATGAGGTGTAAACCCAGACACTGCAATCCTGGCGACGCAGCTCTCGGATCAGCGATCGTGTGCCCATTCGCAACGGTTCACCCAGCCAACGATGAATACAGGCCGGTAGTCGACTGTTCTCGACTGCGCAGTGATGAAGCTGGCAGGCGAGCGTGTCATCGATATCGAACGAAATCCGTATGCGCTGACGTTCGAACAACTGCGGCAAAGCGCAGCGGATAGCCTGCCCTGCCCGGCCGCCGAAGGTTCTCAATCTGGCAAATGCTGGTGCCCACTTCATCAATGGCCACCTTGAGAGAGAGGCAAAGGCTTGCCTTTGAGAAAGAACTTCATTGGATCGGGCGCCTGTTCTTCCAGGAATGCTGCATATTTTTTCTTGATCTTGGGCAATTCGTACAACGCCTTGACGCCATGCTTGGCGGAGTTGCGGATGACCGAGGACGGGTTGAAATAGCCCTCGGCATTTTCCAGGGTCAACACGAATGGAGGCAGCCCCGCGCGCATGAGCAGGTAGCTGACAATCAGCGAGCCACTGCGGTTATTGCCTTCGATAAACAGCTGCGGCTTGCTCAGAATGCGCACATAGACACCCGCTGCACGCTTCCAGACCGATTCACTGCGGTACGCGCAATACCAGTTGTACAAGTCCTTGATGCCGCCCTCGACGTTGTTGAAGAAATGCGCCTCGGTGGCGGCCAGATGCTGGGCGTATTCCAGCCGGCGCGCCGGATCCCGGCCACAAAGCACTGTGGCATTGATCTCCAGCATCAGGTTCAGTTGCTGCAGATCGAACAGGTCGACGCCGCGGGCAACATATTCGTCAACCAACGCATAGCCTTCAAGCACATTGTGCAGAACTTCGTCAGTGAACGGGTCCCGGGGCTCGGTGAAGTGCCGGCTGAGTTCGGCGAAACGGCTCTGCACTTTCCGCAGTGCGCGTTCAATCGCTGGCAAATCAAGGCGATGCGTGGCAGGCATTGGAGCTCCTTGGAAACGCTTGGTAAATGTCCGCCGGTGCCCGCCAAATCCATTTGGCTTGTGCAGGTAGGCGGCCGTGACCGGTGCTGTGACTTAGCTGAACTTGCCGCTGATGTAATCGCCGGTCATCTGTTCACGCGGGTTGTCGAAGATCTGCGCGGTCGGGCCCATCTCGACCAGATAACCGGTGCGTGTGCCCTGGGAAATATCCACCGAGAAAAACGCCGTGGTGTCAGCAACACGGATGGCTTGCTGCATGTTGTGGGTCACCAGTGCGATGGTGTAGTCCTTCTTCAACTCGACCATCAATTCTTCGACGCGTCGGGTGGCGATCGGGTCCAGTGCTGAACAAGGCTCATCCAGCAGCAGGACTTCCGGCTCAGTGGCGATCGCCCGGGCGATACACAGGCGTTGTTGCTGGCCACCGGAGAGCGACAGGCCGCTGACCTTGAGCTTGTCCTTGACTTCGTCCCACAGCGCGGCGCCTTGCAGCGCATGCTTGACCCGGTCGCCGATATCGCCCTTGTAGCGATTGAGGCGAAGACCAAACGCCACGTTGTCGAAGATGCTCATCGAGAACGGGTTGGGCTGTTGAAACACCATGCCGATGTAGCGGCGCACGACGACCGGGTCGACGCCCTTGCCATAGACATCCTGCCCGAGGAAATGCACATGGCCCTCGAAACGAAAGCCCTTCACCAGATCGTTCATCCGGTTGAGGCTGCGCAGCACGGTACTTTTGCCGCAGCCTGAGGGACCGATGAATCCGGTGATCTTGTTTTTCTCGATGGGCACGTGGCTGTCACGTACTGCCATGAAGTTGCCGTAGAAAATCTTGTCCAGTTTGCAGTCCATGACTACAGGCGCCTGGGTGACAAACGGAGCGGCAATTTGCGCAGTGGATACGTTCAAAATCAGATGCTCCCGTTCTTAATACTTGGGCTTGCCGAAAATCCGGCTGATGATGTTCACGAACAGCACGATCATCACCAGCACCAACGAGGCCGCCCATGCGAGCTCGAGCTGGTTATCGAAAGGCATGCCGGAGAAGTTGTAGATCAGCACCGCCAGCGAGGCAGTCGGGTTCATGACATCGAGATTGCCCTGGTGGTAGATCCAGTAGTTGCTGAACAGCGCGGTGAACAACAGCGGTGCCGTCTCGCCTGCGGCACGCGCCACGGCGAGCATCACACCAGTCAGGATCGCCGGCATGCCGGTCGGCAAGATGATTTTCCAGATGACCTGCGAGCGGGTGCAGCCCATGCCATAAGCAGCATCTTTCATGATCTTGGGCACCATCCGCATCGATTCTTCTGCGGTCAGCACCACGATAGGCAGCATCAGGACGGCGAGTGCCACGCCACCTGCCGGTGCCGAATACGTGCCGGTGGTCATCACTACCAAGGCGTAGGCAAATACACCTGCCAGGATTGATGGCAGGCCCGTAAGCATCTTGGCGGCAAAACGCGCGGCGTTCCCCAGCTTGCTATCCGGCCCCAGTTCAGCCAGAAAAATGGCCGCCATGATTCCGACCGGCACCGCGATTGCTGCCGCGATACCGACCATCACAAAGGTACCCGCCATCGCGTTGCCGAAACCGCCGCCCATCTCGAAGCCGGTCGGCGGCAGTTCGGTGAAGACTTCCAGGTTCAGACGCGCGCCACCACGAGTGATCAGCATGTACAGCACGGAAATCAGCGGTACGCTGGCGAGCAAAGCACCTGCCCAGACCAGGGTGGTCAGGATCAGGCTACGCAGCGCGCGGCCTTCGAACCTGCGTTGCAAACTGGGCATCGCACCGGTTGGCGCCGTCAGGTCTGTTGCTGCGGTCAGATCAGTCATCACTTGTTACCCCGTTGGGCGTACATCATGATCATCGAGCCGAAAATGTTCACGATCAGCGTAATCAACATCAGTACGAGCGCGGCATACATCAACACCTCGATCTCGTTCGGCCCGGCTTCGGGGAAGTTCAGCGCCAGCAGAGCGGCAAGCGTGTTGGCCGGTGCAAACAACGAGAGGGAAATGTTGTTGGCATTGCCGACCAGCATGGCCAGCGCCATCGTTTCACCCAGCGCGCGGCCCAGGCCCAGCACCAGAGAGCCGAAAATGCCGGTGGCGGCCGAAGGCACCATCACTTTGAGAATCGCTTCCCAATGGGTTGTGCCCATGCCGTACGCGGCTTGTTTGGTTTTCATTGGCACAGCCGTCAGCGCGTCCTGCGACACGGCGGCAATGGTCGGCAGAATCATGATGGCGAGCACCAGCGCTGCGGGCAGCAGGCCCGGACCGCTCAGGGACGTGCCGAAAAAAGGTATCCAGCCCAGTTCGCTGTTCAACCAAGTGGTCAGCGGCCGAATCGCCGGAATCACCACATAGATCCCCCACAGGCCATAGACCACGCTGGGAATGGCCGCGAGCAGTTCGACGATGGTGCGAAACAGCGCAGCGAGCTTGGTTGGCAGGAAATCCTGGGTCAGGAAAATCGCCATGCTCACGCCAAAAACACCGGCGATCAGCAACGCGATGAAGGCGCTGTAAAGCGTGCCCCAGATGGCTGGCAGGATGCCGTATTTGCCTTGGTTGACGTCCCACACGCTGCCCAGAAGCACATCGAAGCCGTGCTTTTCCATACCGGGAAGTGCCTTGCGTCCGACTTCGAACACCAGTGCAAATACCAGCGCCAGAATCAGTACCACACCGATGCGTGCGAGCGCGCGGAAGGTGCGATCAACCAGAAAATCCTTCGTCGAGGGTGGCTGGCAGGCAGAGTCGGGATTAACCGGTACGACAAAAGGTTTGTTCATGGGCTAAGTCCGGAACAGGGGGAAAACTCTCCCGGCGTGGCGCAGACGCACACGCCGAGAGAGACCTCACGGCGTTACTGAATATTGGCGGACGCTTTGCGAACCTGTTCGACGACCGATTGCGGCAACGGGATGTAACCCATCGAATCGGCAATCTTCTGCCCCTCGGTCAGGCTGTATTCGACCATTTCACGCATGGCCTTGGCCTTGGCCGGGTTGCCATTGTCCTTGCGGAAAATCATCCAGGTATAAGAGGTGATCGGATAGGACTTGGCACCGTCCGGATCAGGCAGCCAGGCCACCAGGTTTTCCGGCATCTTCACCGCCGCCAGGGCCTCGGCGCCGCTTTCGGCGTTTGGCACGACGTAATTGCCGGCCTTGTTCTGCAACTGGGCAAAGTCGACCTTGGCCAGTTTGGCGAAGCCATATTCGATGTAACCAATCGCACCAGGGGTCTGGCGTACGGTAGCGGTTACGCCATCGTTTTTCGGCGATTTGATGAACTTGTCACTGGCCGGCCAGTTGACGGTGTTGCCCTCACCCAACGCCTGCTTGAACTCGGCGTTGACGGTTGCCAGGTGCTTGGTGAATACCGCGGTCGTACCGCTGGAATCTGCACGCACGACAACGGTGATTGGCGTATCGGAGAGTTTCAGGTCCGGGTTGGCTGCGACGATCTGCGGATCGTTCCAGCGCGTGATCTTGCCCAGGAAAATATTGGAATAGACGTCGCGTGGCAGCTTCAGACCCTTGGGATTGCCCGGCAGGTTATAGGCCAGCACGATTTCCCCGGCGGTCATTGGCAGCAACTGCACGCCTTCGGCGACCTTGGCGATATCTTCGTCTTTCATTGCCGAGTCACTGGCAGCGAAATCCACGGTTTTGTTCAAGAAGTCCTGTACGCCCGCGCCACTGCCCTTGGATTGGTAATCGACAGTGACGCCATCGGATTTCTTGCTGAAATCCTTGAACCAGGTCAGATAGATCGGCGCCGGGAAACTTGCTCCGGACCCCGTCAGGCGAACATTTTCTGCTGCAAAGGAGGCCGAGGTGGCACAAACAGATACCGCAATGGCGAGCGCAGCAGACTTCATCAAACTTTTCATTAAATGACACCTAGTGATTACGGGCTCCCGAACTCTGCAGCAGTTTTGTGACGATTTCATGAAAGCAAGGTGGCAAGCGCTACCCTAATGGTCCGCAGCAGCGCCTATGGATGTAATCGGCTTCCGGGTTTCGAAAAATCGAATCTTCCTGTGCCGGACTTGTCACTACCCCCTGATCCCGAGCAGTCACGTGCCAGGTTCACATTGCAAAAACGCTACTTTTCCCCAGCCTTTATGGCCCTCAACCGGAAATGGCGTTAGCATTTCACTCATTCGGCTGAACAAGCCTGTTTATTCAGATCAGGGTCGCATTGTGGAAAAGCTAAAACGCCTTCAAAGCGGGATCGAAGGGCTCGACGCGCTGCTTCAGGGGGGCTTTGTCGCCGGCGCCTCATACATCATTCAAGGGCGCCCGGGCTCCGGCAAGACCATCCTTGCCAACCAGCTAGGGTTTCACCATGCCCGTAATGGCGGTCGTGTGCTGGTCGCCACGTTGCTGGCCGAGTCCCACGACCGCCTGTTCCAGTTCCTGTCGACCATGAGTTTTTTCGACGCCTCGCGAGTCGGCGCCGAAATTCAGTTTGTCAGCGCATTCGATACGCTGGAAAACGAAGGCCTCGATGAAGTCGTGAAGCTGCTGCGACGCGAAATCACCCGCCAGAAGGCGACCGTCATGGTCGTCGACGGCCTGCTCAATGCACGCTCCAAAGCCGACTCGCCGATCGACACGAAAAAATTCATCTCTGAACTGCAAGGCCATGCCGCATTTGCCGGTTGCACCGTGCTGTTCCTGACCAGCTCGCGCCTGGACGACGGCAGCCCCGAGCACACTATGGTCGACGGCGTCATCGAAATGGGTGAAGAGCTGTTCGGTACCCGTTCGGTGCGCCGCATTCATTTGCGCAAGACTCGCGGCAGCGGCGCGTTGACCGGTCTTCACGAATGTGAAATCACCGATAACGGCCTGGTCGTCTACCCGCGCCTCGAAAGTCTCTACAAGCGCCCTTCCGCCCCTGACAGCGCGGACATGACGCGCATTCCAAGCGGCATTGCGTCGCTCGATGAGATCTTCGGTGGCGGCTTGCACAGCTCCAGCGTGACGCTGGTCATGGGTCCTTCCGGCATCGGCAAAACCACGCTGGGCCTGAAGTTTCTCGCGCAATCTACGGCCGAAGCGCCTGGACTGCATTTCGGTTTTTATGAAAGCCCGCAGCGCCTGCGCCTGAAAGGCCGTTCGCTGGGCATCGATATTGAACACATGGAACACAGCGGCGCATTGAGCATTGCCTGGCAGCCAACAACGGAGGGTTTGCTTGATGGCCTCGGCGCACGCCTGCTGAGCCTGGTCGATGAGAAAGGCATCAAACGCCTGTTCATCGATAGCCTCAGCGGCATGACTCGGGTTTCAACCACACCGGAACGCATCACCGACTTTTTCAGTGCATTGATGAACGAGCTGCGGTCCAGAGGCGTGACGGTCTTTGCCTCTTGGGAAATGCGCGATTTGTTCGGATCCGAGGTCAGCGCACCGAACTCTGACCTGTCCAGTATTGTCGACAACCTGATCCTCATGCGTTTCTTTGAGAATCACGCTGAACTTCGCAGGACGCTTTCCATTCTTAAGGTACGCGATAGCTCCTACAACCCGTCGCGGTTCGAGGTGGTTGTACGCGATCAAGATGTGTTCCTGGAAAAGGCTTTGAAAAATGAACCTTCAGTCGCAGCTGAGTCATTGCCTGGTTCAATTTCGTAAGTCTTCAAGCGGGTTGAAATAACATGACCACCATTCTGGTAGTCGACGACGAGTATCTGATTGCTGACATTCTTGGCTTTGCGCTTGAGGATGAGGGCTTCATGACCGTGACCGCGAGCAACGGCAAGAAAGCGCTCGAGGTGCTGGAAAGAGAACGCCCGGCGCTGGTTATTACCGACTTCATGATGCCAGTCATGGACGGCCTCGAATTCGCCGAAGCCGTGCGTGCCCAGCCGTCCGTCAAACACTTGCCAATCATTCTCATGAGTGGCGCGCAAGCGCACATCGGCATGCAGCGTTCGGATCTGTTTGATGTGGTGGTGCCCAAGCCGTTTGATATTGCGGTGATTGTGGCTGAGGTAAAGAGGCTGTTGGCGACGGAGTAGTCCGTCGCTGACGCCAGTCTTTTACAGCCAGCTTTCAGTTTTCCACGGATGCTCACGCCACTTGTTCTGAAAAAACTCGATGAACACTCGTATCCGTGGACTCAAATGCTTGCGATCCGAATAAAGCAGGTAGATCGGCTCGACCACACCCGTTTTGAAATCCTCAAGCAACGGCACCAGCGTTCCCGCTTTTACATCAAGCCCGATATGAAAGTCCGCAAGCTTCACCACGCCAGCGCCTGACAGCGCCATGTCGCGCAACAGATCGCCTTGAGTAAAAGACGCGCTGGCGGTCACCGGTACCGAGACGCCGTCTCCATCCTGCAAAAATGACCATTTGTTCCACGGGCTGACGAAGCTGAAATTGAAGCAACGATGATTCAGCAAATCTGCGGGTGTGGTTGGTGTGCCGTGTTCAGCCAGGTACTGCGGCGAGGCACAGATCAGCCATTCACATTCGCCGATGCGTCTGGCAATGCGTGATGAGCTGGGCAATACGCCGCTGTGGATGGCGATATCCAGCCCTTGCTCGAAGTGATCGACGAATTGCGCACCGAGTTGAATCTCAACGTCCAGTGAGGGATACAAATCCAGAAATTCGGGCAGCCACGGCACGATCTGGTGTTTGGCGAAAGAGGTCATGGTGTGAATGCGCAGGGTGCCACTGACTCTGGAGGGCAACGCCTCGGCCAGCGAGTCCGCCTCGTTCATGGCTTCGACGACGGCTTTGGCGCTGCGCAGGTAAGCGGCGCCCTCCTCGGTCAGCGTCAGCACGCGCGAGCCGCGCTGGAACAGCCGGACCTGCAAGCGATCTTCCAGGCGGGTGATCAGTTTGCTGACCGCTGATGGCGTCAGGTGATGGGCGCGCGCGGCAGCAGAAAAACTTCCACATTCGGTAGACCAGATAAAAGCGAGTAGCTGCGAATAATTGTCCATGGCCGGTCCTGGCGAAAAGCTTGAAGGCATGATGTCTCAACGCTCATGAAAAAGCGCGCCGAAGCGCGCTTTTTCATGGGGGCCGGGTCAGCGAATGAACTGTTCGATGTAGTCGTCCGGCAAACCCAGCGTCTTGTAATGCGCTCGGGCGGCTTCAAGCTTGGTAAACACATCTTCGTAACCCACGGCAACGCCCTGCGGATCGACGTAAGTGTAGCCACCCTGCACGTGGAACCAGGTGATCATTTCACTCACATCCTCGGGGACGAACAGGGTATGCGTTTCACCGGGCGGCTCATAGGCAAAAGACCTCTCCTCCGCGACCCAGTCATGCTCCAGGTAGTACCAGCGACCCTTGAGCACGATCGCATGCACGCCGCCGGTATGGCGGTGACGCGACAGCACGCCGGCCTGACGCACCCGCAACAGGTTGATGTAATAGCCGCCGCTGGTGTTGAGCAGCAATGGCTTGAAGGAGACAGATTTCGTTACCGGCACCCACAGCGCATCGTCTTCAAGCCACTGCGTCATGACGCCCGGATGCACCATGTCGGGCGTCATGAATGGAACTTGCGGCAACTGGTACGCAATGGCGAGCTCATCAGGTTTAACAGGAGTATTCATAGTCAGGCCTCTAGGTTTTCTTGACGAACTCACAGCACTTGATTGCGCCAGGATTTCGCTTGAGGGAAAGGTTATGGCGTCGCTGTACGGGAGAAAACAGCTACTTGGTCATACCTGTTGTGACGCAGGATCACAGCATCGCGGGCGGCTTCGCGCAGCCTCTGATCAACCGCGCACCCAGGCTGTCAGCCGCCGCCAATCCTTCCACCAGGCGCTGGTAGGTCAAGGGCGGTTGCATGTTTCTGGCGTATGCCGCCGATAAGGTCGCGTCCACGAGGATAGTGATCTGCGCCGTCGTCAATGGCGTGCGCTGACCCAGCTCAGCGAACGTCACAGGCAGCTTCACCGCGTGCAACAGACGCGCGACCTGTTCAATCTCTTCGACCGGTCGCGCCTCCACCGCCATCTGCACCAGCGTGCCGAACGCTACCAGTTCGCCGTGCAGCATCGACGCCATCGCCGGTATCGCGGTCAGCCCCCGAACCAGGGCATGGGACAGTGACAAACCACCGCTCTCGAAACCGACACCGCTAATCAGCACGGTGCCTTCGATGATCCGCTCGACATCATCGGTGAGTTCATGGCGACACACCGCCTGATAAGCCGGGACGCCGTACTGCATCAGCGTGTCGAAAACCAGGTTGGTGAGCATCAATGCCGTGTGCAGCGGCGGTGTGCCGAAAGAGTTGTGGCCGCCGGCGGCGTAGCACTGTCGGGCTTCGAATTTCTTGCTGATGGCATCGCCGATCCCGGCCGCGAAGAACCGTGCCGGCGCCTGAACGATGACCTCTGTATCGACAATCACCGCAGCGGGATTCATCTTCAGGAACTCCACGCCCACCACTTTGTGCTCTTCGTCATAAAGCACGATCAGCCGACTCGTTGGCGCGTCACTTGAAGCGATCGTGGGGCAGACAATGATCGGTACGTCGAGATTGGCCGCCAGCCCCTTCGCCGTATCGATGGTCTTGCCACCGCCCAGCGCAATGATCGTGTCGGGGGCGTGCAGCAATGCCTGCTCGGATAACTGCGCAATCGCAGCGCGCGTGCACTCGCCGGGAAACTCGATGTGCAATGGCTCCCATCCCTGGTCCTGCAACGCGGCGCCAACCTGCGGCCATAGATGCCGGGCGACAAACTCATCGCAAAGCACCAGCGGCCGTGATCGGCCCATGTCGTTCAGCACTCTGCCCAATTGTTGCAATGCATTCGGACCCTGCTCGTAGCGCCCGGGAAATCCCATCGTTTTAACCATGACAAACGTCCTCGCAAGAAGTCATCAGCGCATCAACCAGCCGCCCGCGACATCAACCACCTGGCCGGTAATGAAGTCGCTTTCGCTTGACGTGAGAAAACACGCCGCCCTTGCCACCTCAAGCGGTGTGCCCAGCCTGCGCAGCGGTGTCTCGTCGACCACGGCTTGATTGGCCTGGGCTGATACGGTCTTGAGCAATAGCGTTTCGATTCGTCCCGGTGCCAGCGCATTGGCGGTGATACCGAACGGCCCGAGTTCGCCGGCCAGGTGGCGGGTAAAGCCGATGATTGCGGCTTTAGTCGCACTGTAGTGCGCTGCGACAATCGGCAAGAACGCGCTGCCCGCCACCGAAGACATATTGACGATGCGCCCGAACCGGCGCTCGACCATGCCGGGCGCGAGCACTCGCACCAGGTTGAAGGAGCCATTGAGGTTGATATCGACCACCCGCAGCCACTCATCCGGCGCCATGGTCCAGATCGGCGCGGGTGCGCCGTGGTGTTTGGGCGAAATGCCGGCGTTGTTGATCAGGGTATCGATGGGGCCAAGCTCACCTTGCACGCGCTCGCAGGCAGCAGCGCAGTCTTGAAAACTCGCGACATCAGCCTGCGCCCACGCGACCGCAAAACCGGCATCACGCAACGCCACGCCCTGCTGTTGCACCTTGTCGGCATCAGCATCGAGCAGCGCCACGGCTGCACCTTCTTCGCAATACAACCGCGCGATCGCCGCACCGATGCCGCCCCCGGCGCCGGTGACCAATACGGTGCGCCCGGCGTGTCTGGAATGAGTCATGACCTTCTCTCGCTTGCAGATGAATGGACTGGGTCAGAGCCCCAGATAAGCACGCTTGACGTGCGGGTTCTCCAGCAGTTCCTGGCCGGTGCCGCTGAGCACCACCTCGCCGTTCTCCAGCACGTAACCGCGATGAGCAATGCGCAGCGTATGAACGATGTTCTGCTCGACGATCAACACGGTGGTGCCCAACTGGAGAATCCTGTCGATGATCTCGAAGACCTGCGATACCAGCAGCGGCGACAGGCCCAGCGACGGCTCATCAAACATCAACAATTTCGGCTCGGCCATCAGGCCCCGGGCGATGGCAACCATTTGTTGTTCGCCGCCCGACAGTGTCCCGGCGTTCTGATCAAGGCGTTCGCGCACCCTCGGAAACAGATCGAGAATATTGTCCAGACGCTGCCTGTAGCCTGCTCGTGCACTGCGTTTGTAGGCGCCCATCAAGAGGTTGTCGCGCACGCTGATGAAGGGAAACAACTGGCGCCCCTCCGGTATCAGTGTCAGGCCCGCGTCGACAATCTGATCGGGGCGATTGCCATCGATGCGCTGGCCTTCGAATTCGATCGTGCCTTGGGACGGTGTGACGATGCCGCACAAGCTGCGCAGGGTCGTGGTTTTGCCGGCGCCGTTGGCGCCGACGATGGTCACCACCTCACCGGCATTGACCTCGAACGACACGCCACGAAGAATCTCCGTACCGCCATAGCCGCTGTGGACGTTGTCGAGTTTAAGCATGGCTGTACTCCTTGCCGAGGTAGGCTTCGATCACCTGAGGATCGTTGATCACATCATGAGGCGCGCCCTGCATCAGCAGCGTGCCGGAACTGATCACGACGATGCGGTCAGAAAGGCTCATGGTGGCTTGCATCAAGTGCTCGATCATCAACACGCTGACACCCGAATCACGCACCCGGCGAATGACTGCGACGGCCTTGGCAACATCCGTCGGGTTGAGGCCGGCCATGACCTCGTCGAGCAGCAGGATGCGCGGGCGCGTCGCCAGGGCGCGGGCCATTTCCAGGCGCTTCATGCCGCCGACCGTCAAGTTGCGCGCCCGGGTGTCGAGCAGCGCGGTGAGTTCGGTCAGCTCGGCGACTTGCTCGGCGATCGCCCTCGCCTCCTTCGCGTCGGCGGTGTGCATGAATGCACCGAGCATGATGTTTTCGCAGACACTCAAATCAGCGAATGGCTGGACGATCTGAAAGGTCCGGCCAATGCCTGCCCTGGCGAACTCGGCCGGGCTGCTCGGGGTGACCCAGTCGCCATTGAGCAGGCGCACTTTCACTTGGCCTTTGGACGGCAGGAGAAATCCGGAGAGCTGGTTGAACACCGTAGTTTTGCCGGCGCCATTCGGGCCGATCACACCCACGATTTCGCCTTCGGCCAAGCTCAGCGAAACATCGTTGGTGGCGTGCAGTCCGCCAAAGAACTTGTGCAGGTTTTCTGCGACCAGAACCGGCTCACCGTGCGTGGCCGAGTGGGCTTGCGCCAAGGTCGGCCCGATCGGTGCTTCTGTATTTGCCATCGGACGACGGCCGCCGGGCAATGAGTCGATCCAGGCAAATATCCGGGCCCCAAAACGCCCCACCACGCCTTGCGGAATAGTCAACACCACCGCGACCAGCACGATGCCATAGACCAGACCGTGCACCCCGCTGCCCAGATCGCCCAACCAGCCGCGTGCCAGTTCAGCCAGCGGCAGCACCAGCAAAGTGCCGATCAGCGGTCCCGATACCGTGCCCAGTCCACCAATCAACGCGAACATGGCGATCTGAATCGACATCTCCAGAGAAAACATCGAGCCGGGTTCGATGAAGGTCAGGTACATCGCGTGAAAGCTGCCGACCAGGCTGGTGATAAATGCGGACAACACCACGGCGATCAGCTTGACCTTGACCGAGTTCACGCCCACCGCATGGGCGGCGTCTTCACGTTCACGCACGGCGATCAGGTAATAACCCAGTCGGGAATTCTTGATCTTCCACGACACTGCCAATGTGATGACCAGAAACGCGAAGGCGATCAGCAGGTACGGCCAGCGCGGGCGGAACAACATCCACTCGAAACCGAGCTTCAGCGGTACGCCCAGCCCTGCCGCACCACCGGTCACGTCATGCTGATTGATCGCCACCAGACGCACGACCTCCAGCACCGCAATGGTCGCCAAGGCAAAAAACGGCCCGCGCAATCTGAAGCATGGCCAACTGATCAGCACCGCGACAATCGACGACAAGATTGCGCCAGCGAACATGCCGATCCATGGACTGATGCCCAGTTTCATCATCAACAGCGTCGTCGTGTAAGCGCCCACTCCATAGAACACGGCATGCCCCAACGACAGCTGGCCGGCAAACCCGCCGACGATGTTCCAGGCACTGGCCAGTGCCGCATAACTGCATATGAGGATGAACAGGTGATAAACGAACGGCGAGCCTACGCTCAATGGAATGATCAGTAACAGCGCCAGGGCCAGTGCACTGACATAGACACGCGGGTGCAAAATATTCATGACCATTTTCCTCACTCAGACCCGCGACCGGCGCCGAAAAGACCTGTCGGACGAAACACCAGGATGCCCAGGAAAATCGTGAAATAGACGACCTCCTTGAGGTCTGGCGCGATGTAGTAACCGGCGAGACTGTCGACGATGCCGATCAGCATTGAACCGATCAGTGCGCCGGACAGGCTGCCCAGACCGCCCAGCACCACAATCACAAACGCCGTCAGCACGAAGAAAGTGCCAACGGTTGGAAAGACCGGATATTGCGGAGCGATCAGTCCCGAGGCGACGCCCAGGCAGGCGCAACCCAGGCCGAAGGCAAACACATAGATGTTCTTGACGTTGACACCCATCAGTTGCGCCGCGTTGCGATGCTGTGCAGTAGCGCGGACGGCCCGGCCGAGAAAGGTGTTCTGCAAAAACCAGTGCAGCCCCGCGACCAGTGCGAGCGACGCGACAAAAGTGATCAACTGACCGCTGCTGACGCGAAAGGCGCCAAAGCTGACGGTTGTGGTACCGACGTTGATGTTCTTCACCGTCATGACGTCGGCACCGAAGATCAGCAACGCGCCGTTCATCAGGGCAATCGAGACGCCCACGGTGGCGAAAATCTGGATATGTCCCTCAGCGCCAAGCAACGGCTGAATGATGAAACGCTGCATTGCCGCACCAGCGGCAAACAACAGGATCGTCGCAGGAATGATCGCCATATACGGGTGGATGCCGAAGTGCGAATTCAGCAAGTACACGGCATACAGGCCGATCATCAGAAACTCGCCATGGGCGAAGTTGACCACTCGCACGATGCCGAAAATCAGAGTCAGGCCGATGCTGATGATGGCCAACGTGCCACCGAGCAATAAGCCGTTCAACAGGAGCTGGATGAAAATTTCCACGGTTGGCGCCCTCTTTGCGAGCGAACGAACCCGTGAAGCTCAATGATCAAGCTTCAGCAGATTGCGGGGTTCAGGTATCAGGGTTGGTCGGAAAAACGCGCTTGGGCAACGGCGGCTGCCTGGGGGTAAACGGTTTTCAGCAGTCCGTTCTGCCACTGCATGATTGCCGTATTGGCGCGCTGGTTCTGGCCGTTCTTGCCAAACCTGGCACCGATGCCGGCAGCCGTACCGCCGAGAGGAATATCGATGGTTGCCACCGAGGCACGGATCGCATCGGCGTCCAGCGAAGTACTGTTTTCCATGGCATCGAGGAATATCTTCGCCCCGACATAGTTGATCAGGCTGTGGCCCGAGCGCGGTTCGCTGCCGTAGCGATCCTTGTATGCCTTGGCGAACGCCCCGATACCGGGAGCGCCGTTTTCATTGGTCTGGAACTGTGGGAAATCGACATCAAGCACGCCTTCCATATTGGCTGCGCCGACGACCTTGACCGTGTCCTGCATGGAATAGCCGCCGCCGGCGCCGATAACGGCTTTGGGCCTGAAACCGGCTTCGCGGATCTGGCGGAAAAACAGCGTCGTGTCGTTCTGATAACTGGTCTGCAATACCACATCCGCCTGGGCGCCTTTCAAACGCAGGATCAGCGATGAGAGATCGACCGCTTTGGCCGAATACGGTAGTACCTCGACCACATTCAGACCTTGCTCCTGAGCGATTTTTTTCTGAAACCCGGCGATGGTTGTACCGTACAGCGCATCCTCGTGGATGATCGCGACCTTCAATTGTTTCGGATCGACCTTGAGCGACGGGCTGACAATGTCCGTGATGGCGGTGATGGTGCCTTCGGCGAAATTCCTGGCGGTCGGGTTGCTGCGCATCACGTAGCTCAGATCACGCTCAGTGATGTGGTCGGACACCGCACCCAATTCGAAAAACGGCACCCCCGCCATCTCCGTCACCTGCGTGGCCGCAAATGACAGCGCCGAGGAATAGCTGCCAAATACAGCAGTGACGTTCTCAACAGAGGTGAGCCGGCGCGCGGCACCGACCGCTTGTCCCGCATCGACTGCGTCGGCCTTGAGCAACTTGATCGGCTCGCCCTTCAAACCGCCCGAGGCATTTCGTTCGGCGACGGCCAGTTCGAGGCCACGGAAGCTCTCGTCGCCCAGTAACGCCAGGGATCCACTCAGGGGATAAAGCGCGCCGATCCTGATGTCCGCGAGCGCGGCGACCGGGGTGGACAGGCAAAGCAGGATGCCGGCAGCTTTCAGCCAGCTTTTCGCGGTAGCCGCCACGGCCACGGCTTCCTCTTGAGCGAGTCTCATTGGATTCATCTCCCGCAGATATTGTTTTTATTGTTCCTTCAAATGATCCGTGCCGAGCACAGACATCGTCGGATTACAGTGGCGATGACACGCAAGTTTCTGCGCCACTGTTTGCAAGAGTACGGCTCGCCAAGATTGGCTGGATATAGCTGAAAAAGCACACCTGCTGTGAATTTGCGGCACAGCTCCTATGGGGGCTGATCAGTCCCAAGGCGCCGGTGACCACGCTTCCACCAGCCTGTCGATGAACAGGCGAATCTTCGGCGACAGGTGTCGCTTGCTCGGGTAAATCACCCGGATCGGCTCGGCAGCCTCGGCGTGCTCTGCGAGCAACTGCACGAGCTTGCCACTGCGCAAGTCATCGTTGACCACATAGGATGGCAACGTCGCGATACCGAGGCCTGCGGCAGTCGCCTGATGCAAGGCTTCAGCGCTGTCCATCTGCAGCCGTCCAGCATGAATGACCGGCACAGGCTGACCATTGACGCGAAAATTCCACGCCAGCAATCGGCCGCCGCTGACGAAGTGCAGGCACGCATGCCCGGCCAGATCTTCGGGTGTCTGCGGTGCCGGATGTTCATTCAGATAATCGGGCGCGGCACAGGTGATCATTTGCTGGTAAGCCACCGTGCGCGTGAGTAGCCCGGAGTCTTCCTTGGGCGGACCGATGCGAATCGCCAGATCGAAACCCTCGTCGATCAGGTCGACCAGCCGATCGGAAAACGTCGCGTCGATGGCGAGCGACGGCCAGTCTCTCAGACAGCGCTCGATGTGCTGCACAACGTGCAGCCGGCCCAGTGCTACCGGCAGGCTCATGCGCAAGCGGCCGCTGGGCGTCGAACGGCGGAACGCCAAAGCCTCTTCGACCTCGTCCAGATCCTGCAAGATGCCCACACATCGCTCATACAGCACCCGACCATCGTCGGTCAGGCTCAGGCTGCGGGTGGTGCGGTTGAGCAGGCGGACCTGCAAACGCGATTCAAGCCGCACGATCGATTTACCAACGGCCGAGCGGGTCAGCCCGAGTTGCCTGGCAGCCGCCGTAAAACTTCCGGTATCCACCGAGGCGACGAAGGCGGCGATGTCGTTCAGGTTATGCAGTTCCATGAGGCCTCCGGGTTTGGCATTCAAGCGGCTTGGCACCGGTTATGGGGAACCCTATTCCCCAATCATGAGCATACCATCTCGATTAGTTAAGCCATCACTAACGTCTGATCGAGGTCATATGAACACTGAAGTAAAAGCAGCTGTACAAACCTGGGCCAACAGCCTCAGCGATCTGGTGCCCGTGCTGAAGGGTATCGATACCACCACTAAGATGAGCGACATCCGCGATGCCTACGCAAAAATGCTCGGGCAGAATCAACCACCGGCTGGCGTGAGATTTGAAGCAGTCGACATGGGCGGCGTGCCCGCTACGCTGGTGACTCCGGATGAACTCAAGACCGACGCGGTGCTGATGTACATCCACGGCGGCGCCTACATCGTCGGTCGACCTGACGGCTACCACGGCATCGGCGGCAACTACGCAAAAATGCTTGGCGCGCGGGTGTACATGCCGGATTACCGCCTCGCACCCGAGCATCAGTTCCCCGCCCCCATCGATGACACTTTGCGCGCCTATGAGTGGTTGCTTGAGCAGAACATCGCCGCCAGCAAGATTGCCTTCGCAGGCGAGTCGGCGGGTGGCGCGATGGTGGTCAGCGTGATGGTCGCGGCAAAATCCAAAGGCTTGCCCTTGCCCGCAGTGGGTTCGTCCATCTCGCCATGGGCCAACCTCGAACACACCGGCGCCTCCATGAGCAATCGTGAAGGCCTTGACCCGCTAAACTCCAAGCCCGTGCTGGATATCCTCGCGCGAGCCTTTCTCGGCGACACCTTGGCCAACCATCCGCTGGCGTCGCCGGTGTTCGCCGACGTCACCGGACTGCCACCGATTCTGGTACAGATCGGCGAAAACGAACTGATGCTCAGTGACGCCATGCGTCTGGCCAATCACCTGGCGGACAACCGCGTCCGGGTCAATCTCGAAGTGTGGCCCGGCATGTTTCACGCCTGGCATTTCTACGCAGGCATGCTGGCCGAGGGGCAGCAGGCGCTGGAGAGTTCGGTGCGGTTTATCGAGGCGGGGTTGATTGGGGCGGCTTGCTGATCAGACAGCATTCGCTGCTGATCGGCGACACTTCTGGCTGTATAGCTCGGCGCCTTGGCGGTATGGTGGTTTGCCGACCGCCGAGGAACCCTGAATGCCGAAAAAACCACCACCCCCTGACAGCAACCCCAGCGCAGCCGACATCGAACGCGCCATTCTGGCCTTGAACAAAATGGCCGAACGCCTGTGGGGCGACGGGCGTGAGGCCGAGGCCAAGGCGCTGCTCGATGCACTGGATGCGTTGAACCGCGCCCTCGACCGGATCCGCATCGGGGAAAGTCGCAGGGCCGTCACCCTGCACTGAATCAGACCTGGTAAAACTCGCGATACCACTGCACGAACGCTTGCACGCCCTGCTCGATCGGCACCTGCGGGCTGAAGTCGATGCAGCGTGCCAGCGCCGACACGTCGGCCCAGGTCTTCAGCACGTCACCCTCCTGCATCGGCAAATAACGGCGCTGAGCCTTGATGCCCAGTGCCTGCTCCAGGCATTCGACGAAGCTCATCAGCGCTACTGGACTGCCGCGGCCGATATTGAACAGGCGATTGGTGCCGCGCTCGGCGCTGAGTGCGGGCGGTTTGTCGAGCAGTCGGAAAATCGCTTCGACAATGTCATCGATAAAGGTGAAGTCGCGCGCCATTTCGCCTTGGTTGTAGAGGTCGATGGCGCGCCCGTTGAGCATCGCTTCGGTGAATTTGAACAGCGCCATGTCCGGTCGACCCCACGGGCCGTACACGGTAAAGAAGCGCAGGCCGGTGGCCTGCAAGCCGTAGAGATGGCAGTAACTGTGCGCGATCAGTTCGTTGGCGCGTTTGCTCGCGGCGTACAACGAAACCGGTTGATCGACCGGATCGTCTTCTGCAAACGGCATCTTGGTATTGGCGCCATACACCGAACTGCTCGATGCATAGATCAAGTGCTCTGGCGGGTGACGACGGCACGCTTCCAGAACGTTGAGAAACCCGACCAGATTCGACTGCGCATAGGCATCAGGATTGTCCAGCGAGTAGCGCACTCCGGCCTGCGCAGCGAGGTGAATGACCTGTTTGTAGTGGCCGTGTTCGAACAACGCGGTCAAAGCGCTCTGATCGACAATGTCCAGCCGCTGAAACGTAAAATTGGCCAGCGTCTGCAATCTCTGCAAACGCGCCTGTTTGAGTTTGACGTCGTAATAAGGATTGAGATTGTCGATACCCACAACCTCTAGCCCTTCGCGACATAAACGCATGACCGTGTGATAACCGATAAAACCTGCGGCACCCGTTACCAGAACACTCATGATTGCCTCGGCTCAGCGGTTTGACTTCAAGAAATATGCAGCACGAACATTTACCCGCGAACGACCGTAACTATTCATAGACGACCTTAGTTACCCGGGCCAGCAGCATCCGACGCGAGGCATCTAAAATCAAAACTTCTTACGAACCGAAACATGTAAGATTGAAACTAATTTGCTATCACGCGCACCATCTAACCTCCGCGACTTCAACAACTTCGAAAAGTTTAAAAAACCCGACGAATAAATTTCACCTTTACCAATCAATAACCTACGTGAGATGGCCATCATCAGCGGATGAAAGGTAATGTTTTTGACTGTTAGCAATTGACAGCTTGCAAAGACTGGCCGATAACTAATCACTGCCCGATGAGCTCGCGCCGACGCGCACTTTTCTGCTCTCCGGCTATTTATGTAATTGGATCCTGAAGGTCGCAACTGCGAACCGTGCGGTAGCTTTGCTCAAACAAAAGCGCGGACTCGTTATAGCCAAGACGGCCATGGATATAACTACAACCCAATCAAGTTGATTCATTTTTGAAACACTTCTTCTGCCAATAAACATTGATGCATCTGGCTCGGCACTTTGCCTTGATCAGCCTACTACCTACTAGCAAGCTTGGCGGCTAGTCCCACGTTATCGGCCGCCCTGCTTACACGATCGCTATGTATGGAGTACTCCAGCATGCTAACGGTTTGCCGCAACGGCTCTAACTGGTATTTATTGCAGTGCAAGCCCCGCCAGGATGAACGGGCACAACTCAATCTGCAGCAACAGAACTATTCGACCTTTCGGCCGCAGCTGATGAGCGAGCGAAGTATTCGTGGCAAACGCCAACGAACACTGGAATCGCTGTTCCCCGGCTACGTATTCATTGAACTGAGCCGCGACGATAACTGGGCACCGATTCGCTCGACCCGCGGTGTCAGCCGCATCGTCGAATTCAACCATGTGCCCGCCCGGGTCGACGAAGACGTGATTGCGCAATTGCGCGAACGCAGCCAGGAGTCGCTCGGTTTTCCTGCCGAACCGACACTCAAGCCCGGCGAACCTCTGCAAATCGTCCAGGGCCCACTGTCCCCGCTCGAAGGCGTGTTCCTGTCCATGCACGGCGATGAGCGCGTGATGATCCTGCTCAATTTTCTCAACCGCCAACAGCACGTCAGCGTCCCGCTGAGTTACCTCGAACGCCAGCGACAATAGTCCGGATCTGCTTCGCCCTGACCCCGACCCCCTTAATCAGGAGCGTGATCCATGGCTCTGAAGCCTCGCTGTTCCCTGGTTTTAGTCGTCGCCTGCTGTGTCCCCGAAGCTGCCTGGAGCGTTGAGCCGCAAGCGATCAATGTCTACGGCTTCGATTTCACCCCGACCTTTGCCTTGTCGGAAAGCTATGACGACAACTTTCGCGAAGTCGAACACGATGTCGAATCGACCATGGTCACCCGTCTGGCGCCGGCCTTCGAGCTCAAGGCCGAGGATCGCAACAGTGCCACGCGGGTGATCTGGGAACCGACCCGCTACATCTATCACAGCGCCTCGGACGCTTCGAACACCGCCCAGCGCCTGCGCGCCGACAGCATCATGGAGTTCACTGATCGGCATCGTCTGAAACTCGAAGCCGAGGCGCGCAAATACGAGCGCACCACCTCGACCGCCGTCGACGGCATCAACGACAAGATCGAGAGTCAGCGCGTCGGCGGCGTCTACACCTTTGGCGCGCGCAGTGCGCTGAACCAGATCGACCTCGGCGCCAGTTACGCACAACTGCGCTATGACAACTCCGACGGCATCAACGATGACAAGGAGCGCAACACCAGCAACCTGACCAGCACCTGGTATCACCGCCTCGGCAGCAAGACCCGTGGTTTGCTCGAATACGACCACACCCGCTTCGACTACCTGCAATCGAACAGCCCGCGCAGCAGTCGCTCCGACGCAGTGCTGGCCGGTGCCGAGTGGGACATGACGGCGAAAACCACCGGCAAATTGCGCGTCGGTTACGAGCGCAAGAACTTCGACCAGAGCGGTTCCGACGATCTGAGCAACCCGACCTGGCAAGTGGATCTGGCGTGGAAACCGCGCACCTACTCGACCTTCACCTTTCTCGCCCGCCAGGCCATGGCCGAAGGCGACGACGGCTCCGACGCGGTGAAAGCCACCTTCACCCAGATCGGTTGGCGTCACGGCTGGACCGAACGCATCACCAGCGTTGCCGAAGTCGGCATGGGCCATTACGTCTACGAAGGCCAGGACCGTAGCGACGATTTGCAGGACTACAAACTCGGCGTGAATTACGCAATGCGCCGCTGGCTGGACGTCGAAGTCGCCTACCGCCACCGCGATAACGATTCCGATGCCGACAACGAAAGCTTCACCCGCAATGTTTTCCAGATCACGTTCGACGTCAGTCTGTAGGAGGGTTGGGCCATGCATACGCGCCTGATTTTATTGTTGTTGCTGCTCTGGACAGTGCCCACGGTCGAGGCGGCGGACACCGACACCAATTACCGCCTGGCCGCTGGCGATGTCTTGCGCATCATCGTGTTCGGCGAGCCGGAACTGAGCTTCAAGAAGATCCGCCTCAACGATGCCGGCACCTTCTCCTACCCGTTTCTCGGCGAAATCGTCGCCAAGGGCCTGACGCCCAATCAGGTCGAACAAAAAATCGTCGACGGCCTCAAGCAAGGCTATCTGGTCGATCCGAAAGTCAGCCTCAGCCAGATCGAATACCGCCCGTTCTACATCAACGGCGAGGTGCAGAAGCCCGGCAGTTATCCCTTTCAGCCCGGGCTGACCCTGGAAAAAGCCATCGCCCTGGGTGGCGGCCTGACCGAGCGCGCCTCAATGAAACGCGTGACGATTTTGCGCGGCAGTGGCGGCCCGCCGGTCACCGAGAACATCTCGCGCACCACCGTCATCGCCCCCGGCGACACCATTTCCATTGCACAAGGCTTTTTCTGATCATGGACAACAGCCCAAGCACCTACCTCGAACGTCCGCTCCAGGGCCACTTGCCAACGCAAGCCGCCGATGAGTCGGATACCCTTGATCTGCTGCACCTGTGGCGGGTGATCTGGTCGGCGAAGTGGAACATCGCCTGGCTGGTGCTGCTCAGTTGCGCGCTGGCCGTGGCGGCGCTGTCGTTCATCACGCCGCAGTACGTCGGCAGTGCGACACTGCTGATCAAGGACAAGACGCCGCCGGTGTTGAGTTTTCAGCAAGCCGCCGAATCCGGCGGCGCCACCACCACTGATTACTTGCAGACTCAGCAAGCCCTGCTGCAATCGCGGGAGCTGGCCGAGCGCGCCGTGCGCAAACTTGGCCTGACTACCAACCCGATCACCGATCCACGCCAGCAGGCGCAGAGTTGGTTCACCCCGCGCCAATGGCTGGCCGACCTCAATCGTGACCAGTGGCTGCCATGGCTGGATCTGCTGCCGCCGCCGAAGCCGCCAGCAACCGAAGAACAAGTGTTCAACGACGTCACGCAAAGCCTGATGCTGCACACCAGCGTCAAGTTTGTCGGCAAGAGTCAGTTGCTGGAAATCGACGTCGAGTTGCCCGACCCGGCACTCGCTGCGGCGGTGGCCAACGCCCTCGCCCAGGGTTTTATCGACAGCCAGCAGGACACCAGCCTCAAGTCTTCGCAAAACAACACCAGCTGGATGAACACCCGCCTGGTCGAGTTGCGCGACAACCTGCGCGTCGCCGAAAACAAGTTGCAGGCCTATCGCGAGGAACAGGGTCTGGTCGATGTCGACGGTGTCGCCACCATCAGTGCCAACGAGCTGCAGATGACCGGCAACCGCATGATCGATGCGCGCCGCGATCGTGCCGAAGCGGAGAGCCAGTTCCGTCAGGCGCAAGCCTTGAGCAACGGCGACATCAGTCGTTTGTCCAGCGTGCCTGCAGTGCTGAGCAATCCGCTGATTCAGCAGTTCCAGGCCGATCTGGCCAAGGCCCAGGCCAAAGTCGAAGAGTTGTCGGGCCGCTACGGGCCGAAGCACCCGGCGCTGATCTCCGCCCGATCCGAACAACGTACGGCGGCCAACAGCCTGCGCCTGCAAGTGCAGCAAGTGGTCGCCGGTATCGAGCGCCAGTATCAACTGGCAGTGGCCAGCGAAGACGCCCTGCGCAAATCCTTCAACAGCAACAAGGCGCAGATTCAGGACATTTCGCGCAAGGAATTCCAGCTGCGCGAATTCCAGCGTGAAGTCGACAGCACCCGAGCGCTCTACGAAACCTTCGTCACCCGCCTCAAGGAAACCGCCGCCACCTCGGACATGGATTCGGCCAAGGCGCGCATCGTCGACCCGGCGATCGCACCGCTGGAAGCGAGCAAACCGCGCAAGAACCTGATTCTCGCGATTGTCGCGCTGGTCGCAGCGATCGTCGGCATCGCCCTCGCCTTCCTCTTCGATACCATGAGCAATACCTTCAAGACCGACGACACCGTCGAGAGCCTGCTCAATGTGCCGTTGCTCAGTGTCGTGCCGCTGGTGATGAAGAAGAGCCGGCGGCAGTTGGCGCGGCTGTTCGAGGACAACGATCACCCGCGTTTCTGCGAAACCATCCGCAACCTGCGCACCTGGCTGATGCTGCAAAACAACGAACGCCCGGCGCAGGTGGTGCTGGTCACGTCTTCGGTGTCCGGCGAAGGCAAGAGCACCATCGCCAACAATCTCGCCTCGTCGCTGGCGCCGCTGGAACGGGTGCTGCTGATCGATGCCGACATGCGTCAGCCGACGCTGTCGCTGAACTTCGATTTTCCGCCGCAGAGCCCCGGCCTCGCAAACCTCATGGCCGGCAGCGCGCGGCTGGAAGACTGCATCCGCAGCGTCGGCAATCTCGACATGCTCCCGGCCGGCTGCCTGTCGCCATCGGCGCTGGACCCGTTCGAGGCACCGCGTTTGAAAGCCTCGAGCAGTTCAAGCAATGCCGTGGCCCCCGCCCAGGACTTGCTCAGTTCACCGCGCCTCGGTCGGCTGTTGCAGATTCTCAAGTCGCGCTACCGGCACATCATCATCGATTCGCCGCCGGCAGAAATCGTCAGCGACGCACTGTTGCTGGCCCAGCACTCCGACGCAGTGATCTACGTGGTCAAGGCGCAGAGCACGCCGGTCGGCCAGGTGCGCAAGAGCATCGCCGTGTTGCAGCAGAGCCAGGCGCCGGTGTTCGGCGTGGTGCTCAATCAGGTCGATCTGCGCAAGGCGCGCAAGTACGGCCATGGCCATTCCCGTTCCTTCTACGACTACGACTTCGCCCCGCGCTGATCCTTCGGGCCGTGCCGCCCGGCAACAGCAAATCCTTTCCTGTTCGACGAATCGGAGATCGCGCCGATGACCTCGCAATATTCCGCGCAAATGGCACACCGTCGCGGCCTCACCTTCTGGGTGCAATGGCTGTGCGCAATGACCCTGGTCAACCTCCTGCTGATCGTGCTGGTGCACTGGCGCATCGGCGACTTGCCCAGTGAGTACCGCTTGCTGATCATCCTCACGGTACTTGGCTCGATGCCGGTCTACGGCCTGGTGCAGGTCTACCACAAGCGCCATGGTCTGCTGGTCGGGCTCGGACGTTTGCTCGCCGGCTGGCTGATTCTGCTCGGGCTGCTGATGAGCATCGCCTTTGTCACCCAGACCAGCGCGTTGTTCTCGCGGCAGGTGGTGATTGTCTGGGCCGTGGTCGGTTTTCTCGCCCAGGCGGCGACGTTTCTGCCCCTGCACCTGTTCGTGCGCATGTACACCAAGATGATCTGCAACGAGCGGCGCGCGGTGATCATCGGCACCTGCCCGACCGCCCATGAACTGGCGCGCAAACTGCTCGACCCGGATCGCGCGCTGCTGCTCGGTTTTGTCGCGGCGAAAGCCGACAGCGGCCCGGCGCCGAGCATTCTGCCGCTGCTCGGTGAGGTCGAGGACATCCGCGAAATCATTACGCGGTTGCAGGCGCGGCGCGTGTACATCGTGCTGCCGATGGCCGAGGCAGCGACCATCGAAGCGCTGTACATCAACCTGCTCGACATGAACGTCGACGTGGTGTGGATTCCGGATCTGGGCAGCATGGTCCTGCTCAATCATTCGATCTCCGAGATCGAGCGGATGCCGGCGATCTATCTCAACGAAAGCCTGCTCACTTCGCACCCCGGCAGCCTGTTCTGCAAGGACCTGTTCGAACGCAGCGTCGCTGCGGTGGCGCTGATTCTGCTCAGCCCGCTGCTGCTTGGCGTGGCCATCGCGGTCAAGCTGACCTCGCCGGGGCCGGTGCTGTTCAAGCAGAACCGCCATGGCTGCGACGGCGAAGTGATTCGCGTGTGGAAGTTTCGCTCGATGCGCGTGCACGACGATCAGCAAGTGCGTCAAGCCACCCGCGACGACGACCGCGTCACACCGCTGGGACGCTTTCTGCGGCGCAGCTCCATCGATGAGTTGCCACAACTGTTCAACGTGCTGTTCGGCCACATGGCGCTGGTCGGCCCGCGCCCGCACGCAGTCACCCACAACATCTATTACACGGGCAAGGTGCGCGCCTACATGGCGCGGCATCGGCTCAAGCCTGGCATCACCGGGCTGGCACAGATCACCGGGCATCGCGGCGAAACCGAGACCGTGGAAAAGATGCAGCGCCGGGTCGCCCAGGACCTCAATTACATCAATCAATGGTCGCTGTGGCTGGACATCAAGATCCTGCTGAAGACGCCCTTCACCCTGTTCTCGAAAAACATCTACTGACAGCGGCCAGCGCTCTGGCCCACCCCGCCACGCATGAGGTTTTCCCATGAATGTGAGTGTATTCGGTATCGGTTATGTCGGACTGGTCCAGGGCGCCGCGCTGGCCGAGGTTGGCCACAACGTGCTGTGTGTGGATGTCGACGCGGCCAAGGTGCAAGCCTTGAATGACGGCAGCCTGCCCATCTACGAGCCGGGTCTGAAAAGCCTGGTGCGGGACAATCATCACAGCGGTCGCCTGCAATTCGGCAGTGATCTGGCCGCTGCGGTAAAACACGGCGACGTGTTGCTGATCGCCGTCGGCACGCCGCCGGACGAGGACGGCTCGGCGGATCTCAAACATGTCCTCAGCGTCGCCCGCACCATCGGCGAGCACTTGCGCGGCGAGCAGATCATCGTCGACAAATCCACGGTGCCGGTGGGCACGGCGGACCGGGTGCGCGAATGCATCAGCGCCATCCTCGGCGAAAGCGGCCGTGGTGCACTGACCTTCGATGTGGTTTCCAACCCGGAATTTCTCAAGGAAGGTTGCGCGGTCGACGACTGCATGCGCCCCGACCGGATAATCATCGGCACCGACAGCCCGCGCGCTGAAGCCGTGATGCGCGAGCTGTACGAACCGTTCAATCGCAACCGCGAAAAAATCATCGTCATGGATGTGCGCAGCGCCGAACTGACCAAGTACGCGGCCAACTGCATGCTCGCGACCAAGATCAGTTTCATGAACGAAATGGCCGGGCTCGCGGAAAAGCTTGGCGCCGACATCGAAATGGTCCGCCATGGCATCGGCTCGGATCCGCGCATCGGCTACCAGTTCATCTACCCCGGCATCGGTTATGGCGGCTCGTGTTTCCCCAAGGATGTGCGGGCGTTGATCCATGCCGCCCACGGCGTCGACATCGATGCGCGCCTGCTTCGCGCAGTCGAGTCGCGCAACAACGAGCAGAAAAGCACGTTGTTCCACAAGATCGCCGAGCACTTCAACGGCGCGCTGGAAGGCAAAACCTTCGCGCTGTGGGGCCTGAGCTTCAAGCCCAACACCGACGACATGCGCGAAGCCCCCAGCCGCGTGTTGATGGAGGCGTTGTGGCGAGCCGGCGCCAGCGTGCAGGCGTTTGACCCGAAAGCCATGGAACAAGCCCAGCAGCTTTACGGCCCGCGCGATGACCTGACGCTGGCCGGGACCAAAGAGGCGGCGCTGAAAAATGCCGACGCGCTGGTGATCGTCACCGAATGGCAATCGTTTCGCGCGCCGGACTTCGAACTGCTCGCCCGCCAGTTGAAAAATCCGCTGATCTTCGATGGCCGCAATCTGTTCGATCCGCAACGCCTCAGCGCACGCGGCTTCACCTACATCAGCGTCGGCCGGCCAACCTGCGCCGCTGAAGCACAGGATCTCGCGTCATGATCCGCCTGGAATTGCTCGACCGTTATTCGCCGGCGCTGCTGGACTCCAACCGGGCCTTCTCCTTTCTCAACTTCGCCTCGATCGGCAGTTTCATCCGCCAGCCGCCGTCGTCGCTGGCGTATTTCTGCGACGGCATGCTGATGTCCGGGTTCATGTCGCGCATCACCGGGCGCGCGGTGCAACGGGTCAGTTTCGATTTCACCTCGATTGCCGACCTGGTGTTGCGCGAGTCCGAGCAGCGCGGCAAACGCGTCTACGTGGTCGGTGCGCGGCAGGCCGAGCTTGATCGTTTCGTGGAAAAGCTCGGCATGCAGTACCCGCACCTGCAACTGGTCGGCGCGCACAACGGTTTCTTCGATGTCGAGCAAGGCGCCGCGCTTCAAGCTGACATCCGCCGACAGCGCACCAACCTGCTGCTGGTCGGCCTCGGCGCCGGTCTGCAGGAGCGCTTTGTCCTCGAAGCGCTGCGCGGTGGTTTCAGCGGCGTGGCGTTCACCTGCGGCGGTTTCATTCGTCAGGAGGCCAATGCCAGCGAGCGTTACTACCCCGACGCAATCAATCGCCTGCACCTGCGCGCCTTTTACCGCATGTACCGCGAGCCGCACACGATCAAGCGTTACCTGCTCGACTACCCGAGCAATGCCCTGCGCCTGACCGAACTGATTCTGCGCCAGCAAGTGGCAATCAATGTCACTGCCCCATGAGGATTGTGCCGATGCATATTCTGTTCACGCTCAAGGATTACCAGACTGGCGGCGGCGTCGAGTGCGTGCAGCAACGCCTCGCCGAGCAGTTTCTGGCGGACGGACGGCGGGTGAGTTTTTTCGTCATGAACGGCGACTCGCCCAACGTCGACGGCGCGCCGAGCATGGCCGGTGGCGGCGGCGGCCTTGCTGGCTGGCTGAAATCGATCGTGCTGTTGCGCCGGCTGATTCGCCGCGAGTGCGTGACGCATCTGATTGGCGCCAAGGAACAGGCCAACCTCTGCACCTGGTTCGCCACCCTGGGCAGTTCCTGCAAAGTCATTTACACCCGCCACGCCGCGCTGGATTGCGCCGAGCAAAACACCGGGCGCGCCAGCCTGCGGCTGTTGTACGCGCTGTACCTGTGCGGCAGCGGCAAGGTGGTCGCGGTGTCCCACGGTCTGCGCCAGTCGCTTGCCGGGTTGATGCCGTGGGGGCGACCGCGTATTCGTTATTGCCCGAACGCAGTGATCAGCGAACAACTGATGCGTGCGGCACAAGCGCCGTTGCCCGGTGGTGTGCCCCATCATTACTGGCTGGGCATCGGCCGATTGGTGCACACCAAGGGCTTCGATCTGCTGCTCGACGCCTACGCGCTGGCGGCGCAACAACGCCCGCTGCCGTATCTGGTGATTGCCGGCGACGGCCCGTTGCGCACAGCGCTTGAAGCGCAGGCACAACGGCTGGGCATCGAACGCCTGGTGCATTTCACCGGGCATCTGCGCAATCCCTATCCGCTGATCCGCCATTCGCAACTGTTGGTGCTCAGCTCTTTGCACGAAGGCTTGCCGACGGTGCTGGTCGAGGCGCTGGCGCTGGGCACACCGGTGATCTCCACCGATTGTGGCAGCGGGCCGCGCGAGTTGCTCGACGATGGACGCCTCGGGCGTTTGGTCGGTGTCAATGATGTGCCGGCCCTGACCGAGGCAATGCTCGACAGTCTGGCCAACCGCGAACCGGCAGCTCCAGCCCGACATTCAGTCAGCGAAGCGATCCTGCCCTATACCAGCCAATACGCCGCCCAGGCCTATTACCAGGTGTGGAACCGATGAAAAAGCTGCTGATCATCCTCCAGGACCTCGGCGCCGGTGGCGCGGAGAAAATGATGGTGCGCCTCGCCGGCGCCTTGGTTGAGGCTGGCAATGAAGTGACACTGCTGATGCTCACCGGTGCCGGCATCAATCAGCCGGCGCTCGATCCTCGGGTCAGGCAAGTGTTGCTCGACAGCCCGCGCAGCGCTGCCGCCGTGCCCGCGCTGATGCGCTTTTTGCGCAGCAACCGCTACGACGCGCAACTGGCAGTGCTCACTCATGTCAACGTCGTGGCGATTGCCGCCGCCGCGCTGTCCGGGACGCTGGCGCGGCTGCACGTCAGCGAGCGCAATGCCTTTTCGCGGGACAAGCACGTCAACCCGGCCCTGTCGGTCAAGCTCGCCTACTGGCTGGCGCCGTGGCTGTACCGGCTGATTCCCAACCCGGTGATCTGCGTGTCGCAAGGCGTCGCCGAAGACCTGGTCGACACCACCATCGCCCGCCCGCGCGATGTGACGACCGCTGACAACCCGGTGCTCGACAACGATTTTCGCGACAAACCCGCCGCCGCGCCCAGCCATCCCTGGCTGAAGGACAAAACCACCCCGGTAATCGTCGCTGTAGGACGCCTGGCGCAACAAAAAGGCTTCGACACCCTGATCGACGCCTTCGCCCGCCTGCCGCAAGGCGATGCGCGGCTGATCATCTTCGGCGAAGGCGCTTTGCGCGGCGAACTGCTGGCCCAGGCGACAGCGCTCGGCGTTGCAGAGCGTTGCGATCTGCCGGGGTATGCCAGCGACCCCATCGCCGAAATCGCTCGGGCCGATTGCTTTGTTTTGTCGTCACGTTTCGAAGGCAGCCCCAACGCCCTGGTCGAAGCCCTGTCGACCGGCACGCCGGTGGTAGCGACCCGCTGCCCGTATGGCCCGCAGGAAATTCTCGCCGATGGTGCCGTCGCGCCCTTGGTCGAGGTCGACGACCCCGCCGCGCTCGCCGCCGCGATCAGTGCGCAAATGGCCACGCCGCGAGCCGTGCATCGCCAGCGTCGCATTGATGCTGCCGCGCGCTTTGTCAATGCTCGCGCGGTGCAGACCTACCTCAAGGCGTTACTTGGGAGGCGCTGAGATGAACCGCCTGCAAGTGCGTTATTCGACGCTGGCCGATGCCTTCACCCTGTTCGGTGTGCTGTTCTATACGCAAGTGATCGGCTTCTTTCTGCGCCTGGGTAATGTGAGCACGCTGGACGATGCGCAGCAGGATCTGGAAGGCAATCTGGCCAATCAGGTCTGCGGCTTGCTGACCTTGCTGGTGCCGCTGTTTTTCTTCATCCGGCACAAGGTCTTCCTCAGTAAAAGCTTCTACCGGCAGAACCTGTTCTTGCTGCTGTTTCTCGGCTGCGTGGCGGCGTCGATCAGTTGGTCGAGCGAGCCGATGCTCAGTTTCAAGCGTTTCGTCGCGCTGCTCAGTGTGGTGTTCTTCGCCGGTTTCATTGCCTGGCGCTACAGCCTGGAACGCATTGCGTTTCTGTTCGGCTGCGTGATCGGTGCGGCGGCGCTGGTCGGCTTGATCTTTGCCGTGATTCGCCCGGACATCGCCTTTATTTCCGGCGGCATCCGTGACGGTGCGTTTCGCGGGGTGTTCGCGGAAAAGAATGCCGGTGCACGCCTGAACGCTATTGCGATCCTGTTGCTGCTGCCGATGATCCGCCAGCGCAACCCAATGGCCATGCTCTACGGCCTGTTCGCGCTAATTGCCATTGGCCTGGCGCAGTCGGCCACGGCGATTGCGTTGATCGTCGCCGGCACCGCCAGTTACGCCTACTTCATCACCCTGATCCGCTTGCGCATCAACCGCTCACTGTTGGCGTTCACGGCGGCGACGCTGGTGTTCTTCCTTCTGTGTGGGGTGCTCTACGCCAACTACGCGATGCTGCTGGAACTGGTTGGCCGTGACCCGTCGCTGACCGACCGCACGCTGATCTGGGAACTGTTGCAACCGCTGATCGATGCGCAATTTCTCAAGGGCTACGGTTTCGGCGCGTTCTGGGCCAGTGCCGATGCAGATGCGTTCATTACGCGCTGGGGCTACATCGGCAACGCGCACAGCGGCTACGTCGAAACCCTGCTCAATGGCGGCCTGATTCAGTTGATCGCCCTGCTGCTGATGTTTGCCCAGACCCTGAGCAAGCGCTATCGCGCAATCACCGCAGATCAGTCCGCGCGCTATCAGGCCTGTGCGCTGGTGATCATCGGCCTGTTCGTCGTTACCAATTACGTCGCCTACGTGATCCCCAACTATCGCTCGGGTGAGTTCCTGATTTTCTGCGTGCTCAGCCTGACCTTCCGCCACCACCTCGTCGCCCGTCCGCAGCCGCTGCCAGCGGCGAATGCTCGGCCAATGCGCGGCACTTTCCGGGAACAACGCCCATGCTGAATGATCCCTACGCCGTCACCGTGTGCGTGGTGATTCCGCTGTACAACGCCGCCGCCAGCATCCAACGCACACTGGACTCGGTGTGCGCACAGACCCGCCTGCCGGACAAAGTCATTGTCGTCGATGATGGTTCCAGTGATGCCGGTCCAGAGATCGTCAAGCACTACGCCGCGCCCTTGCCCATCGTCCTGTTGCAGCAGCCCAACCAAGGCCCGGCCAGTGCGCGCAATCGCGGTGTGTTCAGCGCCGAAGAAACCTTTATCGCCTTCCTCGATGCCGATGACCGCTGGCATCCGGAGAAACTGCAAAAACAACTGGCGCTGCACGCGGAGTTGACTCGACAGGGACGCAAAGTCGGCTTGATCGATTGCTTTCAGATGAGTGAATTCAGTGATGGCAAACGTCAATTGGAAGATCGCTGCAAACACGGCGAGCACTTTGCCGAATTCATGCGCGAAAACATCATCAACGGCACCTCCGGCGTACTCGCCCTGCGCGAGATCATCGTCGCCATTGGCGGCTTCGATCAGAGCCTGCGTTTTGCTGAGGATCGCCTGCTGTGGACGCGCATCGCCGAAATCAGCGAGATCCACAGCGTGCCGCAGATCCTCCACTGGCGCGCCGTCAACGCCGCCAACATCACCGCGCAACCGCACAAGTATTACCCGCACAAGCTGCGCTTCATCCAGCTGTACCTGGCGCGTTACGGCACCCGGCTGAACAAACAGCAACGGATCTATTTCGTCCTCGCCAACCACGCCGAATTTCTCAATGCGTTTTCCCGGCGCGGCGATCACCCACGGGTTATCGAGGTGTTCCGGCAGATGCTCGGGCATTCGTGGCAGACGCTGTTCTTCTTCCAGGGCAAACCGACCCTGCGCTACCTCTACGCCTGCTTGAAAAGCCTGGGCAACAGCCGCTGAATTACAGGGATCGCGCCATGGCCAACCGTCGCCTGATGACCCTCGTATGGATTTTCACCGAGAAGTTCGGCCTGATTTTCCTATCGATGATCACCTTTGTGGTCTACGCGCATTTGCTGACGCCGACGGAGCTGGGCATTGGCACGCTGATCATCGCCGTGGTCGAAGTGGTCGGCATTCTATTCTCGTCGATGCTGGAAGACCCGCTGGTGCGCCTGCAACGTGTCGAGGACAAACACATCAGCAGCGTGTTCTGGTTTGCCGTGCTGGTCAGTCTGTTGTCGATTGCTTTGATTTCGCTGGCAGTGGTGCTGTATACGCCGTCCACCGCGCTGCGCTGGATGACCGCCGTGGCCTCGGTGAAAATCCTTTTCACCCTGATGGCGCGGGTGTATGTGGCGCAGATGCGCCGCAGCGGCAATTTCAAGTTGCTGGCCTCGCGTACCTTGCTCGGCAAAGTCGCGGGCGGTGTCGGCGGTGTGGCTGTGGCGATGCTGGGTTTCGGCCCGTGGGCGGTGGTTGCCCAGGCGCTGATCATGGACGGCGTTTCCACACTGGTACTGATGCGCAGCGAGCGTCGGCGCATTCCCTTCCTTATCGACCGCCAGGTGCTGGGCGAACTGCTGCGCGCCGGTCTCCCGGTCTGTGTCAACGTGATGAGTTCGCAAACCCTGCAACGTGGCATCAACCTGATTCTCGGCCTGACTGCCGGGGCGCATGCGGTGGGCATGTTCAACCTGGCGATGCGCATCATCGACCTGCCGCGCTCGGCGATCTACAACGGCTTGATGAGTTACGCCCTACCGGTGTTCGCCCGGCGCAGTGCCGAACCGGCGCGGCTGATCGGCGTGATAGGTGATTCCACGGCGATCAGCGGTTTCGTACTGACACCGCTGTTCTTCGGCATCGCCCTGACCGCCGAAGACATCATCCTGCTGATCTTCGGCGCGAAATGGGCCGATGCGATTCCCTTGCTGCAAGTGCTCGCCTGCACGGCGGCGCTGGGCAACCTGGCGCTGTATGCAACCACTGCGCTGGTGGCGGTCAATCGCACGCATTTGACCCTCAAGGCGGAAGTCGCCACCACCTTGCTCGCGCTGGTGCTGGTGTATCTGCTCGGCGCGAGCTACGGCGGCATGGCGGCGGCGCTGGCTTTGCTGCTGCGCATGCTGCTGATCACGCCGTTGCAGGTACGCGGCCTGAACGCCGCCATCGGTTATGACTGGCGCAGCTTTTTCCAGTCCAGTTACCGCAGCCTGTTCGCCTCGCTGCTGATGGTCGTCGTGGTGATGTGGACGTCGCGGCAAACGAGCCTGTCCGGCTACGCGCACCTGGCCGGCGATATTGCCATCGGCGCGCTGACCTACGCCTTGGCCTACAGCCTGCTGCACCCGCGCTGGCCGCAAGAATTCAAGTTGGTGTTTACCGCCCGCTGAGCTGCATTTCCTCGCAATGGAGCACGTCGTCATGCGCAAAACCACGTTGATCACGGGCGGTGCCGGCTACATCGGTTCGCACACGGCATTGCAACTGATCGAATCCGGACACTCGGTACTGATCCTCGACAACCTGTGCAACAGCAGCCGCGAAGCAGTCGCACGGCTGGAGCTGTTGAGTCACTCGCACGTCGATTTCATCGAGGGCGATATCCGCGACGCCGCGCTGCTGGACGAGATTTTCAGCACCTACGCGATTGATGCAGTGCTGCATTTCGCCGGCCTCAAAGCCGTTGCGCAGAGCGTGCGCCGCCCGATGGATTACTACGCCAACAATGTGTTCGGCACACTGAACCTGTGTCAGGCGATGGCGCGCGCGCAGGTGTTCAATCTGGTGTTCAGTTCCTCGGCCACTGTCTATGGCGAGCCGACTGTGATGCCGATCGTGGAATCGCATGGCACCGGCAAACCGGCTAACCCGTACGGGCGCTCGAAGCTGGTGATCGAAGAACTGCTCAGCGACCTCGCCCTCGCGGATGCGCGCTGGAACATCGCTGTGCTGCGTTACTTCAACCCGATCGGCGCGCACCAAAGTGGATTGATCGGTGAAGCGCCCAATGGTCGACCTAACAACCTGCTGCCGTGCCTGAGCGAAGTTGCCAGCGGCCAGCGCGCGGCGTTGACTGTTTACGGCAACGACTATCCAACCGTCGACGGCACCTGTATTCGCGACTACATCCATGTGCTGGATCTGGCCGAAGGTCATCTCAAGGCGCTACAGGTTTTGCAGGACGATGAACATGGCCTGCACGTGTGGAATCTCGGCACCGGCAGCGGCTACAGCGTCTTGCAGATCATCAGCGCCTTCGAAGACGTCACCGGCCTGCGCATTCCCTACCGCTTCGCCCCGCGCCGCGCCGGTGATGTCGCCGAGTGCCGCGCCGATGCGAGCAAGGCCGGGCGCGAACTGGGCTGGCGCGCGCAACGCGAGCTGACGCAAATGCTCATCGACAGCTGGCGCTGGCAGACTCACAACCCATGGGGCTACCGCCCGCAACCGGCGCCGCTGCTGGCGGTGGGCACTTGAACCGGGGCAAATCCACGTTAGGGAAGACTCATGAACAGATCACGCTGCTTGCTGTTGGTTTTGCTAATGCTGAGCGCCGGCGTCAGGGCCAATATTCCCCAACCGGTGGCTGACGGACTGGTGCTGTGGCTGGACGGCAATGATCCGGCCTCGATGACACTGGAGGGGCAAAACCAGGTCGTGCGCTGGCTGGATAAGTCCGGCAAGGGCAATGACGTCGACATCGACAACCGCGCGGCGACGACTTTGCCGACGCGCGTCGACAACGCCCTCAACGGCCACGGCGTGGTGCGCTTCAGCGGCACGGCGGCATTCATGGGCCAGGCGATCCGCACAAGCAAAGGGCCGGTGACGGCGTTCGTTGTCTCGCGGCGCCTGCCCGAGCAAGCCGGCGGCAAGGCCTGGCAGCGTCTGTTCAGCTCGCGGCCGCAACTGGCGGATAACGATAACGTCGCACCGAATTTCGGCATCAGCGTGCAGCAGACCACCGCGTACGAGCCGGCGCTGGCGTTGCTGGAAACCAGTGACGTGCCGATCGGCCCGTTCGCGGTGGCGCGCAACGTGGTTGGCACCTCGGAAATCCTCCGCGGTGACATCGCCGAAGTACTGGTTTATGACCGCCCATTCAGCAGCCAGGAAGAACGCCGCAATGTGTTCGAGTATCTGGCGCAAAAGTGGGCGGTCGCCATTCCGCAACAGGTCGATGCCTGGACTCGCGTCGGCCCATTAGGCCCGACCCCGACGCACGTTACGCCCGACCTGCCGTTATCGGACCAGGCCAATGCCGGCGGTTGGAAACGCGATACGCGGCTGTCCGACGAATTCAACGGCAGCGCGCTCGATGCCGAACGCTGGCACGTCAACAACGCCACCGGCACCGATTCCCTCGGGCGCAAACCGGCGCTGTTTTTGCCGGAGAACGCCAAGCTCGGCAACGGCAATCTGAACATCACTTTCCGCAAACAGACCCTTCCGGAAAAATACGTCGCCCTGGGCTACAAGGATTACAGCTCGGCGATGGTGCGCACCAACGAACGGGGGATGTACGGCTATTACGAAGCGCGTGCGAAACCGATGAATTCGGCCGGTTCCAGTGCATTCTGGCTGGCCTGGACCGGGCTGCCGGACAATGCCACGGAAATCGATATCTTCGAAATCGGCGGCAAGACCCGCAACGAAGCCTTTGATCGCCTGTACAACATGAACGCGCATGTCTGGGCCAGACCGCAGAATGATCAACACCTGAGTTCCGGCAGTACCTGGATCGCACCGTGGCGGCTGGCCAATACTTTTCATGTCTACGGCTTTGACTGGCAACCCGAGACTTTGCGCTGGTACGTCGACGGCGTGCTGGTGCGAGAGGCGAAAAACAACTACTGGCACTTCCCGATGCAAATCGTCTTCGACAGCGAAGCGATGTGGGACTGGTTCGGCGTGGTCGACGATGCTGACCTGCCGTCGGTGTTTCGCATCGACTACGTCAGGGTCTGGACGCGCTCAGCGCAATAGCAGCGCGTTCAACGGTTGTGCACCATCGCCTGCATCTGCCACAGCGTGCGGAACCGCCCTTGGCTTTCGCGCAGTTCTTCGGGAGTGCCGTCCTGGACGATCTCGCCGTCCTCCAGCACCAGCACCCGATCGAAGTTGGCGATGGTCGAGAGGCGGTGCGCCACGGCGAGTACCGTGCGGCCGCGCATCAGGTTGCTCAATGCGCGCTGGATGATCGCTTCGGAATCGGAATCCAGTGCCGAGGTCGCCTCGTCGAGAATCAGGATCGGTGCGTCTTTCAAAAACGCCCGCGCCAGCCCCAGGCGCTGGCGTTGCCCGCCGGACAACGTCACTCCCCGTTCACCGACAAGGGTGTGATAACCCTGCGGCAACGCCTGGATGAATTCATCGCAAAACGCCTGGCGCGCCGCATCGATGATCTGCTGCTCGGTAGCGTGCGGTTGGCCATAGCTGATGTTTTCCAGAATGCTGCGATTGAACAGCGCCGGTTCTTGCGGCACCACAGCGATCTGCCGGCGCAGGCTGTCCTGGCTGACGGAGCGGATGTCGCGGTCGTCGATCAGGATCACCCCGCTGCGCACATCATCCAGACGTTGCAGCAAACCGAGCAAGGTCGATTTTCCCGAGCCCGAGGTGCCGGCAATGCCGACGCTTTGCCCGGCCGGAATATCGAGAAAGAAATGCTCGAAGACCTTGCGCCCATCCGGGTAGGCGTAACTGACGTCGAGCATTTTGATGTGCCCGCGCGTCGGCGCCAGTTCCTCCAAGGCGTCGCTGAGCTCGTGGGGCTGGGCGACGATGCCCAGGGTTTCGCTGATGACGCCCATCTGCTGGCTGGTTTCCACCAGTGCCAGCGCCAGTTCGCGCGAACTGTGCAGGATGCGGAAGGTCAACGCGCTGACCATCACCACATCCCCCGGCGTCACCTGTCCCGCGCGCCAGAGCAGAATCGCCCAGCCGAGCATGCCGCCGGCCATAACGGTCAGGCAGATGTCGTGCAGTACCCGGGCTTTTTCCATGTACATCCAGCTGCTGCGGTGCGAATCGGCCTCGATGCCGATCTCGCGCTCCAGGCGCAAGCGCTCGCGTTCCCGCCCGGAAAAAGCCTTGATCGTCCATACGTTGGAGACCAGATCGACAATCTCGCCACCGACCCGCGCCGACTGCGACGCGAACGCGATGTGCCGGCTGCGACCGCGCACGCCGAATATGGTAATCAGCGCGGCGACGACTATCACGCAACCGACCAGCGCCAGCGCCATCGCACCGTGCACCGCCAACAGCAAGGCCACGGCGCCGATAAAATCCACGCATGGCGGCACGATACGCCAGGTCAGCCCGCCATACACTTTGTCGGCAGCGGCACCGATCGCCGAGACGCGATTGGCCAGCGAGCCGGAGAAATGCCGCCGGAAATAACGCATCGGGTGGCCGGTCAGATGATGGAACAGGTCGACGCGCAGATCCGCACAACTGCCGACGATGGTGTGGCAACCGACCCAACCGCCGAGGCGCCACAGCAGGTTTTCCATCACGATCAATGCCATGAACAGGCCGAACGCGTGCCAGACCTGTTCCGCCGCCGACCCGGCGGCCATGGCATCGACCAGCAGTTTCATGCCGTATTGCACCACTACCGCGCAGCACGCCGCGCCGATCACCAGTGCGACCATGGCGACGAAGTGCGCCGGGCGAATTCTTATGTAGCGCCATAGAAACGCGGCGGCTGACGCCGGCAACGGTTCATCACGCCTGCGCTGAAAGTTCATCTCCCCTGCCCCTCAACACGCCGGCCATTGACCCGGCGCAGATTTGCGGCAATCCGCTCGGGCACTTGCGCCAGCTCGACGTGCAGCGGATGAAACGCCGCGCGCTCGCCCCCGCCATCGGGATAGCCAAACACACCTGTGGGACAATACCGGCCATTGTCCCACCCCGGATAATCGAGAAACGGGTACCAGCAAATGCCCTGCACCGGCACACCGCGTTCGAGGGCAAGCAGCGTCTGCTCGACGATGTATGCCAGCCACGGCAGGCGTTCATCATCTTCGGCACCGGTTTCGGCGATCAGCACTGGCCGCTGATAACGCTGGTGCAGTTCCTTGAGCATGCCCGACAACGGCCGGAAGTCGCGCTCGCCGCGAAGAATCCGTCGGCCGTGGAAATACCACTGGTTATGCGCATAGAAATTGGCGCCGACGATATCCAGGTAATGCTCCTGCCCACCCAGACCCGGCCATTCGCGGCCGGTGAGCAGATCCCACGCCTGAAATTGCGACAGCCGATAGGCCTCAGCGGCTTCGATATCGTCAATGCGCCGGGAGCCGGCGATCACATGGATCAACGGATCGCACTGGACAAACCGCGCATTCGGGACCTGTTCGCGAATCGCTTCGATCGCAGCAATGCTCGCCCGCACCAGTTGATGCTTGAGTTCCTGCGCGCGCCCGCGTGCGTTCGGATTGAAATACGCCACCTCGCCTCCCGCCCAACTCCAGAAGGAAATCTCGTTGATCGGCGAGTAGAACGGAACGCTCACGCCCTCGTCGGCCATCAGCTTCGCTGCAGCAGCGGCGAAGCGGGCGAAACGCTCGACAAATGCCGGGCGCCAGATATCCAGATCATCCGGGTAGCCGTAATGGCACAGATCCCAGACCACCTGCACTTGCTGCGCTTGTGCCGCTTTGAGCATCGGCAGAAAACTGCTCCAGTCATAGCGCCCGGGGCTGCGCTCGATCAGGTGCCAGCGCAAGCCGTCGCGGGCGCAGCGTATGTTCAATCCGCTGAGTCGCAGGTAGTCCTTGTCGACCCAGCGCGCATGCCCGGTGTCGGCCAGCAGATCCAGGCGCCGACCGTCCTGGCGGCGCTGGCTGGAACATTCGAAACCCGCCATGACGAAGCTACTGAAGATCGAAGACGCATCCGCGCCGGGCTCGTCGCCTTTCGGCTGCGCGGTCATGAAGCATCGATCTCGGTTTCAGCCGTGGTTTCTGCCTGCGCCGCCTCGATATCCCGATACAAGGCCAGCGCCTGGCCCACCACCTGATCCATGTTGTAGTACTTGTAGGTACCCAGTCGGCCGAGAAACGTCACGTTCGGCGTCTGCTCGGCGAGCGCTCGATAGCGTTTGTACAGCTCGGCATTTTCTGCGCGCGGCACCGGGTAATACGGGTCGCCATCGTCACACGGATATTCGTAAGTGATGCTGGTGCATGGGTGCGTTTGCCCGGTCAGGTGTTTGTATTCAGTGATGCGCGTATACGGCACATCCGGGTGCGGATAATTCACTACCGCCACTGGCTGATAGTGTTCCTGCTCGAGGGTCTGGTGTTCGAAGCGCAAGGACCGATACGGCAAACGGCCCAACTGGAAATCGAAGTATTCGTCGATCGGGCCGCAGTAGATCAGATGCGCGTACTGCACCTCGTCGCGCACAGCCTTAAAATCGGTGCCGAGCAGCAGATCGATGTTCGGGTGATCGAGCATGCGTTCGAACATTTGCGTGTATCCGCCCGAGGGCATGATCTGGAAAGTGTCGGCGAAATAGCGGTCGTCTTCGCTGGTCCGCGTCGGAATGCGCGAAGTCACCGATTTATCCAGTGCCGAGGGATCCAGCCCCCACTGCTTGCGCGTGTATCCGCGAAAGAATTTTTCGTAGAGCTCACGGCCGATCTGATTGACCACGACATCTTCGGACGTGCGAATGGTCGCCACCGGTTCGGCGCGTTCGGCGAGAAACACTTCGGCTTCTTCGGAGGACATCGACAGGCCATAGAGCGAATTCAGCGTGGTCAGATTGATAGGGATCGGCACGAGTTTGCCGTCGACCTGGGCGAGGACTCGATGCTCGTAAGGTCGCCATTCGGTGAAGCGCGACAGGTAGTCGACAATGCGCTGGGCATTGGTGTGAAAGATGTGCGGACCATAGCGGTGCACCAGTACCCCGGCCTCATCGTAATGGTCGTAGGCATTGCCGGCGATATGCGGGCGCCGATCAATCAGCAACACCCGGCGCCCCAATCCTTGGGCCAGACGCTCGGCGATGACACTGCCGGCGAACCCGGCACCGACGATCAGGTAGTCATAGGCTTCGCCGGACTTTGCGCGCTCAAGGCTTATCGTAGGCATTCGATCTGCTCCTGCATGAAGCGGCTGGTGTTGTCCCACGACATGCCGGCGATCGCGGCATCGGCGCGCTGCAGAAATTCGATGGTGCCTTTGATTGGCAAAGCTTTTTCGATCGCCTCGACGAAGGCCTCGGCAGTGTCGGCGATGAACACCGCGCCGCTCTCGCCGTAGCCGCTGATCACATCGTGAATCGGCGTCGACACCACTGGACAACCGCCAGCGAGGTATTCGGGAGTCTTGGTCGGGCTGATGTAACGCGTGGAGGCGTTGAGGGCGAACGGCATCAGTGCCACGTCCCAGCCAGCGAGGTAGTCCGGCAGCTCGGCATATTGCTTGCCGCCCAGATAATGAATGTTCGGCCGTTGCGGCAGCGTCTGCGGATCGATCTTCACCACCGGCCCGATCAGCACGATCTGCCAGTCGGGACGCATCGCCGCCACGCGGTCAATCAATTCGATATCGAAGCGTTCATCGATCACGCCGAAAAAGCCCAGGCGTGGCCGCGCTATGGATGCTTGATCGGGCGGTTCCGGCAGTGCCTGCCGCGCCGCCGCGAAATGCGCGATGTCGACGCTGCTCGGTACCGGATAGGCATTACCGTGCTGGCGCTGCTTGACCTCCCACAGACTGAAGCCGCCGGTAAACACCACATCAGCTCGGGCGAGCAGTTGCTGTTCCATGTCGATCAAGCGCGCCGGTGCGCCCATGAACGCCGACAGTTCATCCATGCAGTCATAGACGGCAACCCGAGCGTCGAGGTGCTCGGTAAACAGCAGGCTCATCGGCGTGAAATACCACAGCAAAAGATCGCCCTGAACGCGTCCGGCGAGGTGCTCATCGAGCAATTGCCTCTGCGCCTGCTCGATCGCCTCGCCACTCATGCCGATCGGCAATTGCGGCACCGCCACTTCTATTCCCGCCGCCGGATTCGAAAGCTCGAGTCTGGGCGTGGCGTCTTCGACAAATACCGGCTCTTCGAAAAACACCACGTCGTAGTGTCTGGCCAATCGCGACATGACGTGCTGCGGCCGTTGATAAACAAATCCCCAGCGCAGATGCGACAGGCACACCAACGTGGGTCGCACCTGAAGGGATGCTTCGACAGCATTTTGCGCGCTCGCCAGTGCAAGCGCCTCGGGTTGTTCTGCCAGGTTCATAGCCAGATCCTCATCAAAAAAACAAGACGACTCAGTGCCGAGCCACCGGGCCGTCACACTTGTCGACACTGCAAGTGCAGGGCATTTCTCGATGAGGCCGTAAGGCTCTTGAAGGTTGGAATAGCCGCGTTCACGCGACGTTCAGCCCAACTTCGAGCGCAGCCGATGAAGTGCACATACCGGCTGGCAAACAAGGTTGAACTTGCCGATCAATCCAGCCCCTACCGTCCAGAACAACCATGGTTTTCGCCGCCGCACAGGCGCATCGAAACCATCTACGAAGCCATCGCCGATGGCGTCACTTGTGAGGGCGGGCGCATGATCTTGATTACGGGTGGTGCGGGATACATTGGTGCGCATGTCGCACTGCAATGGCTGGGCAACGTCGAGGATGTGGTGATCCTCGACAACTTGTGCAACAGCCAGCGCGCGGCGATCGAGCGCATCAGTACGCTGGCCGGAAAACGACCGGAGTTCATTCAGGGTGATGTGCGCAATCGACGACTGCTCGACAATCTTCTGCACGATTACCCGATCGATGCCGTGGTGCATTGCGCCGGGTTGAAAGCGGTCGGCGAAAGCGTGCGTGAACCTCTGCGTTATTTCGACACCAATGTCGGCGGCAGCCTGACCTTGTGCCAGGCCATGGCCCAGGCCGGAGTTTTCCATCTGGTGTTCAGTTCATCGGCCACTGTTTATGGCGACTGCGCCACCCTGCCAATCAACGAAAACTGCGCCACTGGCCAGCCGACCAATCCTTACGGCATGTCGAAACTGATGTCGGAAAACATCATGAAGAGTGTCGCCAGTTCCGACCCGCGCTGGTCGATCGGCCTGCTGCGCTATTTCAATCCGATTGGTGCGCACCCTTCCGGCCTGCTCGGCGAGGCACCCACCAGCACGCCCAACAATCTGCTGCCCTATCTGCTGGAAGTTGCCAGTGGCCAGCGCGCGCAGCTGTCAGTGTTCGGCAACGATTACCCGACCCCGGACGGCACCGGCATTCGCGATTATCTGCACGTCGTCGACCTTGCACTCGGGCACGTCTGCGCGCTCGACGCCTTGCGCGATCGCCATGGTGTGAGCATCTGGAACCTCGGTACCGGGCGCGGCTATTCGGTGCTGGAGGTGATCAGCGCCTTCGAACAGGTCACCGGCATCAAGATCCCGTTGCGTATTGAAGCGCGGCGCCCCGGCGACATTGCGCGCTGCTGGGCGGACCCGCAAAAAGCCCTCGAAGAACTGGGCTGGCAGGCGAGCCGCTCACTGCACAGCATGCTCGCCGATGCCTGGCGCTGGCAGTGCAATCAACTCGGCCAGGTTGACGTTCGCCAGGCCAATTGAAAGCTGCGCACGGTCACTCGTTCTCGTGGCCGTGCGCATCGGCACAGGACAATCGTCCGGACTCGCCGCCGGCAATTCGTTCTGCCTGATCGATGCCACGTTTAAGCGCGTCCTCGACTTCCCATTCCACGCCGGGCAATTTCCTGATGCGCTCGTAGGCGCACTCGCCGGTTGCGGTGTAAACGCTGATGAACATTTCGACGTCGCCATCATCGGCTTCCCGTGCCCGCACCTCGATATGACAACCGTTTTCAACCTCTTCGGTATGGCACTTTTCCGCCTTTTCCGTCGCCTTCCATTTGTTGTAGGTTTCGCCGCGTTTGAACATGTCGTACTCCTGAACTCAACTCGCTCACGTCAAAGATCTTTCCTTTGGCGGAATAATTCCACGGATTGCCAAGAGGCATTTTCAGCATAGCGCGTTGATTCGCGCCCGCCGTTTCGCTAGTTCAACCGTTCGTCAGCTTGCGTAACATTCTGTAAAACCAACGCCGCAATGCTCATTCAAAAAGTTCGAGGCCCAGGCGAGCTCAAGTACAACTCGTTATTCAGCCCAGCGTGATTAGCCGGTACAGAAACAGGGTTTTCTGTCCATGGCCAACTGTTGCCCGAAGAAAACAAGGATCGATATAAAGAACAGGAGCATGTATGAAGCGAACAATCAGCTATTGCCTGGTCTATCTCGCTACCAGCGTTCTGCTCGCCGGTTGCAATCTGGTGGTGTTCAACCCCAAGGGCGATGTTGCCCGAGATGAACGCGACCTGATCATTCTCGCCACGGGCCTGATGCTGTTGGTGGTGATCCCGGTCATCGTCATGACCTTCCTGTTCGCCTATCGCTACCGCGCGACCAACAAGAAGGCCCGTTATTCGCCGCGTTGGGCCAGTTCGCACAAGATCGAAGCGGTGGTCTGGGGCGTGCCGTTCCTGATTATTTGCGTACTCGGCTGGGTGACCTGGGAAACCACCCACGCACTCGATCCCTATCGCCCGCTGGACTCCGACGTGCCGCACCTGAATGTGCAAGTGGTGGCAACGGACTGGAAATGGCTGTTCATTTACCCCGATCTGGGTATCGCTTCGGTCAATGAACTGGCGATACCGGTGAATACGCCGGTAAGTTTTACCGTCACTTCCGACGCGGCCATGACTTCATTCTTTATTCCGGCACTGGGCGGGCAGATATATGCCATGGCTGGCATGCAGACCAAGTTGCATTTGATCGCCAATGAAATCGGCCAGTATCGCGGAATTGCTGCGAACTATAACGGCCACGGTTTTTCCGACATGCACTTCAGCACCCTGGCACTCAGCGGCGCGGATTACGAAGCGTGGGTCAACAAAGTCAAAGCAGCGCCCGGGCAACTTGATCAAGCCAGTTATGCCGAGTTGGCCAAGCCTTCAGTGGCGCACAGGATCACTTATTACTCGGCTGTGCAGGAGCGACTGTTTCTCGACATCGTCGACAAGTACGAAGGAATGAACAAAGCACCGCGCAAGAAGGAAACCCAGGTGCAAAGCAACAGCGACGATGTGCGCGTCAATCAACAACCGAGTCTGCTGGCCGAGGAGCGTTAAATCATGTTCGGGAAACTTTCATGGGACGCGGTTCCATTGCACGAGCCGATTGTCATGTACACCCTGGCTATCGTCGGCCTGATGGGTTTTGCCCTGGTCGGTACCGTCACCTGGAAGCGCAAGTGGGGCTACCTGTGGCGCGAGTGGTTCACTTCGGTGGATCACAAGAAAATCGGCTGCATGTACATCATCGTCGCGCTGGTCATGCTGCTGCGCGGTTTCTCCGACGCGATCATGATGCGTACCCAACAGGCGATGGCATCCAGTGGCGGGCCGGGTTATCTGCCGCCGGAACACTACGACCAAATCTTCACTGCCCACGGCGTGATCATGATTTTCTTCATGGCCATGCCGTTCGTGGTCGGCCTGATGAACATCGTCGTGCCTCTGCAGATCGGCGCCCGCGACGTCGCCTACCCGTTCCTCAACGCGCTGAGTTTCTGGCTGTTCGTCGTGGGCGCGGCACTGGTGAATATTTCCCTGGGCGTTGGTGAGTTTGCCCGCACCGGCTGGGTCGCCTACCCGCCCCTGTCCGAGCTCGGCTACAGCCCCGGGGTCGGGGTGGATTACTACATCTGGTCATTACAGATATCCGGCATAGGGACGCTGTTAACCGGGGTTAACTTTTTCGTGACCATCCTGAAGATGCGCACCGAAGGCATGACCCTGTTCAAGATGCCGGTGTTCACTTGGAACGCACTGTGCACCTCGATCCTGATTCTCGCTGCGTTCCCGATCCTTACCGCCACCCTGTTGATGCTGACCCTCGATCGTTATCTGGGCATGCACTTTTTTACCAACGAGGCCGGCGGCAACCCGATGATGTACGTCAACCTCATCTGGGCGTGGGGCCATCCGGAGGTGTACATCCTGATCCTGCCGGCGTTCGGGATCTTCTCGGAGATCGCCGCGACCTTCAGCAGCAAGCGCCTGTTCGGCTATGTCTCGCTGGTGTGGGCGACGATTGCGATCACGATCCTGTCGTTCATCGTCTGGCTGCACCACTTCTTCACCATGGGCGCGGGGGCCAACGTCAACGCGTTCTTCGGCATCATGACGATGATCATTGCAGTGCCGACCGGGGTGAAGATCTTCACTTGGCTGTTCACCATGTATCGCGGCCGCGTGCGCTTCGAAACGCCGATGCTGTGGACGCTGGGCTTTATCGTCACGTTCAGTATCGGCGGCATGACCGGCGTGCTGCTGGCGGTGCCCGGGGCCGACTTCCTGCTGCACAACAGCCTGTTCCTGATTGCCCACTTCCATAACGTGATCATCGGTGGCGCGGTGTTCGGCTACATGGCCGGGCTGACTTACTGGTTCCCCAAGGCGTTCGGCTTCCGCCTCAACGACCGCCTCGGGCGCATTGCGTTCTGGTGCTGGCTGGTCGGTTTCTACTTCGCGTTCATGCCGTCTTACGTGCTCGGTTTCATGGGCATGACCCGGCGCCTGAACCATTTCGACAACCCGGCCTGGCAACCGTGGCTGCTGCTGGAACTGTTTGGCGTCGGCATCATTCTTTGCGGCGTGTCCGCGCAGGCCCTGCAGCTCTACGTGAGCATCCGCAACCGCGCGAAACTGCGCGACCTCACCGGCGACCCGTGGGACGGCCGTACGCTGGAATGGGCCACGGCCTCGCCGCCACCGTTCTACAACTTCGCCGAGCAACCGAAAGTCAACGATCTCGACGCCTACTGGGGCATGAAGGAGCGCGGCGTCAGCACCCTCAGCCACACCGACTACCGCGCCATCCATATGCCGCGCAACACCTCCGCCGGCCTGGTGATCAGCGTCTTCGCGCTGATCTGCAGCTTCGCCCTGGTCTGGCATATCTGGTGGCTGGCGATCTTCGGCCTGGTCGCTTCGGTGGTGGCGATGATCGTGCGCAGCTATGACGAAGACATCGACTATTTCGTCCCGGCGCAGGAAGTGGCGCGGATTGAAAAAGCGCGTCTCAAAGACTTGGCGGAGGCTTGAACATGTCCAATATCGTTCTGGATAAAGACATCGCGCACAGCCATGAACATGGCCATGAAGACGCGGGCTCGATGCGCATTTTCGGTTTCTGGATCTACCTGATGACCGACTGCATCCTGTTTGCGACGCTGTTCGCAGGCTATGCCGTACTGCGTGACAGCGTGGCTGGCGGGCCTTCGACTGTCGACATTTTCGAACTGCCCTACGTCCTTGCCGAAACCGCGTTGCTGCTGCTCAGCAGCATCACTTACGGCTACGCGATGCTGGCGATGAACCGCAATGACAAAGCCCACGTGCTGCGCTGGCTTGGCGTCACCTTCGTGCTGGGTTGCGGCTTCATCGCCATGGAAATCAACGAATTCCATCATCTGATCGCAGAAGGCTACGGGCCGGATCGCAGCGGATTCCTGACCGCGTTCTTCACCCTCGTCGGCACCCACGGCGCCCACGTGCTCAGTGGTCTGGTGTGGATGGCAGTGTTGATGCTGCAAGTAAGCAGCCGGGGCCTGACCAATACCAACACCACGCGCCTGAGTTGCCTGAGTCTGTTCTGGCACTTCCTCGATGTGGTGTGGATCTGCGTATTTACCGTGGTTTATCTGCTGGGGGTGGTGTGACATGTATAACCAGAGTCCGATTCATAGCAGTGCCGGCACCAGCCATGGCACCAGTCGTTCATACATGGTCGGTTTCATTATTTCAGTGATTCTGACCGTCATTCCCTTTGGCCTGGTCATGTACCCGACGTTGCCACGCAGCGTCACCGCTTGGGTGGTGGTTGCACTTGGCGTGGTGCAGGTCTTCGCGCACCTCAAATATTTCCTGCATCTGGACACCGCCAAGGAGCAACGCTGGAACCTCAGAGCGCTGATCTTCTCGGTGGTGATCATTCTTCTGCTGGTGGGGCTTTCACTATGGATCATGGACAGCATTCACCACAACATGCTGGCGCACTGAAGCAATGGCGGCTGTCGCTGAATGTCGGGCTGGAACTGACCAAGCCCGGCATCATCGTCGGCAATCTGGCTTCGGTGTTCGGCGGCTATCTGCTTGCCGCCGGTGGCCGCCCGGTGTCCCTGGCGCATTTATTGGCCGCCCTGCTCGGCACCGCGCTGGTCATCGCTTGCGGTTGCGTGATCAACAACTGCGTCGACCGCGATATCGACCGGCGCATGGTGCGCACCTGTCATCGGGCGCTGGCCGTTCGCGCTGTGTCGTTGCCCAGTGCGTTTTGCTACGCGGCGGTGCTGGGTGTGATCGGCTTCGGTTTGCTGTGGGTCGGCACCACAGCATTGGCCTGCGCCATGGCGGCAGTCGGTCTGATGGTTTATGCGGGCGTTTATACCTGCCTGATGAAACGCCGTTCGCACTGGGGCACGCTGGTCGGCAGCCTGTCCGGGGCCATGCCGCCGGTGGTCGGTTATTGCGCCGTGACCGGCAGCTTCGATGCCACGGCGCTGATGCTCATCGTGGTGTTTTGCTGCTGGCAGATGCCCCACTCCCACGCGATCACCGTCATGCGCCATGAAGACTTTCGTGCCGCCGGATTGCCAACCTTGACGCTCAGACAGGCACGACGCGAGATCAACCTGTACATGGTCGCGTTCCTGATCAGCGCGGCGATATTGGGCTGGGTTGCGGCTATCAATGTTTCTTATCCGCTGGTGGTACTTGGCCTGGGCGGCTACTGGTTTTATCTGACGTTGCGACCGGTGCGAAATGCCAATGCGAAAGTCTGGGCGCGGCGCATCTTCAGCGTGTCGATCCTGCTGATCCTGGCGCTGAATCTTTCCCTGGCATTGAACGCCGTACTGCCCTCGCCCTCTGCGCTCTACCGCTCATCGGGCATGGCGGAAAATCATCAAACGCAGGTGCGGGGCGGGTTATCAGAATCGGTAACGACTGCCTTTACAGACCACCTGGAGGAAACCCATGGCTAACGATCCTTCAACAATTGATTGCGCCTGCCCGGGCTGCACCTGCAAATGCAGCGGCGAGCAAACCTTCGAGCGTGACGGCAAGCAGTTTTGCAGTCAGGCCTGCGCGGATCTTCACCCGAAGGGCCAACCCTGCCCGTCCTCGACCTGCCATTGCGAGCAGAACCTTGGGGCCGATGAGCGCAATGTCAGTGACTCGAAACTGGATCAGGCGGTCGAGGAAACCTTCCCTGCCAGCGATCCGATTTCCCCGTGAGCCTCAATCGACGCAGCCTCAATCTGGTCGCAGCAGCCTTCGCGCTGACCGCCTTGTCCTATGGCCTGGCGCGCTTCGCCTATGGACTGCTGCTGCCACAGATTCGTCAGGATCTGACGCTCAGCGTGACCGCTGCCGGATGGATCGGAGGCAGCGCTTTTGCCGCTTACTGTGTGGGCATCGTTGCGACGTTTGCCTGCAACGGCAAAGTCAGTCCGCGTGGGTTGACGGTGATGGCCGGCGCCGCCGCGACGCTGGGCATGGGACTGGTGGTTGTCGCTTCGTCGGGGCTGACGTTGGGCTGCGGTGTGGCGCTGGCGGGATTGAGCACCGGTTTGACCTCGCCGCCATTGGCCAGTGCGGTAGCAGCGCGTCTTGATGATGCAGATCGCCCACGGGCCAATGGTTTTATCAATGCCGGGACAGCGGCGGGCATCGTTTTTTCCGGTTTGGCGGCGATATTGGCAGCCGGGCAATGGCGCCAGCTGTATGCCCTGTTTGCCTTGATCGGCTTCGGCGTCACGATCTGGCTCTGGTTTGCGCTACCGCGCCGGGTCGAGCATGACGTCGCGCAGAACTTCTCGCTGGCAATGCTGCGTCGACCCGGCGTACTGCCTTTGTGCGCCAGTGCTTTCCTGATGGGGTTGGCGAGCACGGCGATCTGGACATTCGGTGCCGATATCCTGCGCAGCGAGGCTGGATTCAGTGATCAGTCGATCGCCTGGGCGTGGATAGTCCTGGGTGCGGCGGGAATCAGCGGATGCATGACGGGCGTGTTCACCGGCCGATTCGGTGTCGTGCGTATTCAGCATCTGGCACTGGCTGGGATCGCCCTCGGGACATTGGGCCTGTCGGCCGCCTCGATATCAGCCGGGTCTGGCCTCGTCGCAATGTGCCTGTTTGGCGCGGCCTATATCGTTTCCTCGGGCGTTTATCTGCTGCAAGGCATCCGCCTGTTTCCGGATCGTCCGGACTTGGGGCTGGGCATTCCGTTTCTGGTACTGGCGCTCGGTCAGACCGCTGGCACCCCGCTTTTCGGCGTTGTGCTGGAGGCTGCCGGTGTGTTCGTTGCCCTTTGTGTTTTCGCGGCGGCCGCTTGCGCCGCCATGGTGCTGTGCCCAAGAGATGGTGAAAGTCCGCGCAGACAGATGTGCCAATCCACCGAAGGCTTGGGTCGCTAATGATTTTTATCGTCAGGAGTACAAACCATGGCCGTAAACATCAGCAATCTAACCCTCTCCACTCCGGTTCCCGTCTCGGCAACCAATCCGGTCGCACTTGAGCTCAACGGCGCCGAGGCCATTGCGCAGTTCCCCAGCATCGTCACGGTGCTACCGGACGGTTCGCTGCAACTGTCCGCGCCGACCAAAGGCGCCTCAAGCAAAAGCACTCACCGCACCCGCTGCGAATGGAAAGAATCCTTTTATTGGTCGCTGGGCAGCGCCGCTGACCACCTCAACTATCAGGAAATGACCGTGACCAAGGTCAACTCTGCGCAGAAAGTCGTTATCTCGCAGATGCATGTGAAAAACGACGACGGCCCGGTCATCAAAGTGTTCTGGCAGAAAGGCAACATCACCATGGGCTTCCGCCAGAGCTTCAACCAGCCCACCCCGGTCAACACCACGGTGCTCAAGGGCGTACCGTTGGGGGCGAAGTTCAAGATCACCATTCGCGCCAACTCTGCCGGCGTGGCTCGAGTCACTGTCGACTACAACGGCGTTGTCGGCACATCAGGTGACTTGCAGCTCGACTCAACCTGGAATTCGCAGGTATTCAATTTCCACGGCGGGGTCTACAACCAGATCGACTACACCGACGCCACGCCGCCAGAGGATGGCTCGATCTGCATCATCAGTGATTTGTTGATTTCGCATACTTAGGCGCTGAAACGAGCAAGGGCCTGCGGCAGCTTTCGCTGGCAGGCCCTTGTCAGAGCTGAGCTCGATGTTGGGTTTTCAGCCTCCTCTTCGACTTCGAAATTGCCTGCGTCCTAACGTCGCAGCCTTCGGCTATTGGCAAATCCTGCGCAAGCCGTAGAATCCCGCGCGCTCTTGCAGAGGTCCAGTCTGGTCATAGACAGGCCTTTCCAGGACTGGCCATGCCTCATTGACGTACGGCCGACGCCACCGCCCTGCCCGATCGGCAGACATTTGCACAACACCTGTTCCAGCCTGGCAACCGCACGCGCAGAGGCGCACGTTGCGCTGTTCGATTTTCTTGAGGTTTTTATGTCTCCGCGTTTGCTGGCCATGGCGCTGGCGCCCCTGCTCGGGCTGTTCATTATTGCTCTGGGCAACGGTTTTCTGTCTTCCCTGACCACCCTTCGCCTGGACGCCGCCGGCGCCTCGGCGACGATGATCGGAATTGTTTCGTCGGCCTATTTCATCGGCCTGACGCTGGGCGCGGTGTTCAACGACCGGCTGATTCTGCGCATCGGCCATATTCGTGCCTACGGCAGCTTCGCCTCGCTGATTGCCGTGACGATCCTGTTGCAAGGTCTGTTTTATGACACCTGGGGCTGGCTGGTCCTGCGCCTGATCAACGGCTGGGCCACGGTCGGTGTGTTTCTGGTGATCGAAAGCTGGCTGCTGCTGGCCGGTGACGAGAAGATTCGCGGGCGCTTGCTCGCGCTGTACATGATCGTCCTTTATGGCGCTGGCGTTCTGGGCCAGGCGACGCTGGGAACCATCACTGGCATGAGCGACAGCGCGCCGTTCATGGTCGCCGGCATGCTTGCTGCGTTGTCGGTGCTGCCGATCGTGATCCTGCCGCGCGTATCGCCGCTGCTCGATCAGGTCGAGCCGCTCAAGCCCCGGCAACTGCTGGGCGTGACGCCGACCGGGCTGGTCGGCTGTTTCGGCTCGGGGGTGACCATAGCGGCGATCTACACCTTGTTGCCGCTGTATCTGCAACGCAGAGGTCTGGACGTCGGTGAAGTCGGCAGCATGATGGCCTGGACGATTCTCGGCGCGATGCTGCTGCAGTATCCAGTCGGACGCTGGTCCGACCGCACCGATCGCTTGCAGGTGCTGACCCTGCTGACGGTGGCGTGCACCGCGTTATCACTGGTGATTGTGCTGCTGCCGCTGTCTTCGACAATGCTCGCGGCGATGCTGTTTCTGCTCGGTGGCGGCGTCTTCGCGCTGTACCCGGTGGCCGTCAGCCACGCGGCCGACCGCGCCCCGGCCGAAGCGCTGGTGCCGATGATTCAGGGTTTGCTGCTGATCAACTCGCTGGGCTCGGCCATCAGCCCGATGATGATCTCGCCGGTGATGAACTCGTTCGGCGCCAACGGCCTGTTCTGGGTCTTCGCAGTGGTCAATTTGAGCATGGTCAGCTTTTTCTTCTGGCGCCGCGGCAAACGCCCGGTGCCGGCCAACCCCGCCCCGTTCACGGCGGCAGCCACCTATTCGCCGACGGGTGCGGAGTTGCGGGTCACCGAGGATTTGCGCGTCGCCGCTGAGGAGCATCCGGCGATGATGGATGCGATCAGCGGGGAACTGGTGACGCAGCCACGGTGACCGCTGATCAGCAACTGCCCGGCGGGATACCGTCCTTGTTAAAGTCCTTCAAGCGCTCGCGCTCTTCTTCGGTGGAATGTGCCGGGGTTGTTTGATCCGGTACTTCTTCCGGCACTTCGGTTTTTTCTTCAGTCATGGCTTTGCCCTCGTTGTCGATGCTATTTCGGCATCGGCGAGGGCTGGCAGTTCCGGATTTTCAGCTCCACCGCAGCCATGCGCTTGAGTTGCGGCGAACATTCCCTTAGACGAACAGCGCAAGATTCTTGCTTCAAGAGCGGGCACGCGCAATCAACATCCTCTGCAACGTGTTGTCCTTCACCCAGTAATGGTGGAACAGCCCCGCCAGCGCGTGCAGGCCGATCAGCCAGTAGCCGGCACTGCCAATCCATTCGTGCCAGTACTTGAGTTGTTTGGCCAGGTCCGGATCAATAGCCACCGGCGCCGGCACATGGAAGCCGAAGTACGGAAACGGCTTATCGCCCGCCGCGAGCATCAGCCACGCGAGGAGCGGTGTGACAATCATCAATCCATACAGCGCCAGGTGTGTCAGGTGCGCGATTGCGGTCTGCCACGCCGGTGGCTTGGGGATGATCGGCGGACGCGGAGTCAGGCGGCCGATCAGGCGAATCCACACCAAGGCGAAGATGCTGGCGCCAAACAGGCCATGCAGGCCCATCAGCATGCTACGCCCCTCACTGCCCTTGGGCAGGTAGCCCTTGATTTCGACGCACGCATACACCCCGACGAACAACACCAGCATCAGCCAGTGCAGGATGATTGAGAGTTTTCCATAACGGGTTACAGCGGTGTCGCGGATCATAGGAAACGCCTCGTGATTGTTGTGGAACGACGATCATCTCGCTCGAAATTATCCATGAACAGAAGCGCAAGGGTTATCACCTCAGCCCATCAAAGGCGAGTAAGTTTCGAGCAGCTGCCCCTTGTCGACAAGTCGGCAAGGGGCTGTTCGGCAAGGCGCACCGTTGTTCGTTCTAGACCGCCAGTACGCTGCAGGGAACCTGGTACAGAATATGTTCGGTGGTACTTCCCAGCAGTTTTTCCAGCCCGTGACGTTGAACCCTGCCCATCACAATCACGTCCACATCGTGCTCATCGGCAAACTCACTGATCGCCGCCACGGGATGTCCCTCCCTGCTATGCCTGTGCTCGGCCGTCACACCGAATTTCCTCGCCAAAGCGCAGTAATGCGCTTGCAGTTCCTTGCGCCGGGCATTCATCAATTCCGAAACCGTCCAGTTGTTCACCACTTCATCCAGATAGTTTTGCGAGACGTCATAGGCATATAACAGGTGCAACTCTGCATCAAACTGAGTGGCGAAGGATGTGGCCTGTTCGACGATCCGGTCATTGAGAGCGCCCCCATCATCTTCGCTTGCAGCTACATCCACTGCCGCTACGACCTTGCGCGGCAGACCCGGGCCAGCAGCGCCCAACAAGTAGACCGGCACCGGACAATCACGCAGCAGCTGCCAATCCAATGGGGTAAACAAAGCGCGTTTGAGTAAGGATTCGTGCTGCACTTCCTTGATCAGCAAGTCGGGCTGGTTCACGGTGACGTGATCGAGGATCTCCCGTTTCATGTCTTCGGACCAGCCAACCTCGGTCGTCACCCGCAAACCTTCGCCTCGCAGGCTGGCGGCCTGGCTTGCCAGCCACTCGTGATGGTCCTGCAAATAGGCCGCACGGGCCCTTGCCCGATCCCCTTCCTCCAGCAGCGACAGGAAATCCCACCATTTGATCAAGGCTGCGATGTGCAGCGACGCGCCGCTGGCTTTAGCCAGGGCGGCGGCCTGGCTTATCGCCGGGGAATGGCGCAGGGCCGGGTTGATGATCAGCAACAAGTGTTGATATTGGCTCATGTTTGTCTCCAGAGAGATGGACGTCTGCGCTCATGTCACTCGCAGCTGAACCGGGCCGAAAGAATCAGACAACAACGTCAATCGAGGTTGCGCCATAGCCCGGCGACCTCCTTGATAAATGTCATATGCAAGGCCCCTGGTGCGCGTCCTCCCCCTGAAAAACCTGAATATCGAGGCTTGTCCACCACCCTTGCGCAAGCGCCTGGAAAACCGACAAAGCGGCGATGAAACTGGCGAGCGACATTGATCTGGATCAATCGCTGCGACGACAAACTGGATCGAAATAGAGTCATGACTCGGCTGCGCCCGCATCTCGGATCAGGGACAGTCACAAGCTGCTCGAACGCGTGAAAGTTACAGATGCGGCCACAGGGTGACAGGTCCGCAACCCACCCTCATTCTTGCTTTGCGAGGTTCTCGATATGGTCATCAATGATTCAGCCATGACAACCGCTAATGTCCCCGACGCGATCGATGACAGTGGCGCACTGTTTCACGAAGCCGATCGGCTCAGCGAACGGGCCTATGCCGTCCTTGAAGAGCCGTTTTCTCCAGACACCATGCACAAGTTCACTGAAGCGAGGAAACGCGCCGATGAGAAATATCGGCACGCCTGGCAACAATGGCATTACGCACACGGCGGGCGCAGTCACTGATGGATTACCCCCAACCGATTACCATCAACTGCTGCGATGACCGGTCAGGCTGTGGCAGGCATTGCCTTGACCATCAACAAACTGCAAGGAGCCCGGTTCATCAGGCATTCGGCCGTGCCGCCGATGAAGCCGTCCAGCGCTTGATGGTGACAGATGCCGAGCAGCAGCAGATCGAACGCGTGCTGCCGGGCGAAGTCTTCGATCACCCGGTACGGGACACCTGAGAGCAGGTGGCTATGTTCTTCATCCAGACCATAGCGCTCGGCCAGCGTATCGAACGCTTCTTGCTGAGTGTCGTTGATCGCATCGCACAAGCTGTGGTCCAGGATCAAGTTCGGCACGCTCATCGCCGCATCACCCACCACTGACCAATTGCTCACATTCAACAAGTGCAGCGACGCATCGCATTTAGCTGCCAATGTCGATGCAACGCGAAGTATCCGGTCATTGAGCCCTTGGGTCAGATCCTCGAGATGCGACAGGTCAATGGCCGCCAGCATCTTCAAGGGTTTCGGATGTGCGGCCTCGGTGACCAGATGCACGCAGGCGGAACAATCACGTACCAATAGCCAGTCCAACGGCTGGTGAAACGTTTGATTGAGCGCTGAAACATGGTGAGCGTCCTTGATCACCAGATCGACATGAAAGTCATTGATGTACTCAAGCACATGCGCCGGCGTGGCCCTGGCCCAGACCACTTCGGTGCTGACTTGCACGCCAGCGCCACGTTGAAACCGGGCCTGCTGTTCCAGCCACTGGCGATGCATCTGCAAATAGCCTTCACGCGCTTGCGCCATGGCGTCGTGGTCGATCAGGCCGGCCAACGCCAGGGACTGGACATGATCGAACGCCACGATGTGCAGCAACGCGCCACTGGCCCGAGCAAGTGCCTGGGCGCGATCAAACGCCGGGGTGCGGGTCATTTCGGCAGGTGCGATCAACAGAATGCGTTTGAGCCTGAACATCACGAGTGTTTCCAGTCAGCGCCATCGGACGATTCTGCAACTCTGCCAACCGCCACGCTTGATATGCATCAAGTCTCCCCATTAACCCTGCAATACAAGAGCGGCGAAGAGCCCGACGCTTCTGTGAGTTCCCTCCCCGCCGTTCGTCCGTAATCACGCTGACACGCCAAACGAAAAGTACATGCGCTGCGAAGACTTCTATGCTTATCACACTCATTGGAGGCTGCTAATCCATGCTTGAAGCCCACTCGCCCCCGCCGATTCTCAAAACTGCCTGTTCCAACTGCAGTGTGGTCGAGTTATGCCTGCCGCTTGGTTTGACGGGCCCGGAGGTCGAGCGGCTCGACACGCTGATCGTGCAGCGATACAAGGTGAAGAAAGGTGCCGCGCTCTACCGGACCGGGGACCCGCTACGCTCGCTGTACGCAGTGCGAATAGGCTCGTTCAAGACCAGCGTGGTCTCCGTCGATGGCCGCGAGCAAGTGACCGGTTTTCATATTCCCGGCGAAATGCTCGGGCTGGACGCCATCAGCATCGATCAACACGCGTGTACTGCGTATGCGCTGGAAGACAGCGAAGTCTGTCCTATTCACTTCGCACAGCTGGAAAAACTCGCGCAAAGCCTGCCATCCCTGCAGCACAACCTCAACAAGCTGCTGAGCCGGGAAATCGTGCGCGACCACAGCATGTTGATGCTCATGGGCAACATGAACTCCGATGAGCGCCTGGCGGCTTTCCTGCTCAACCTCTCACAACGCCTCAGCTCCCGTGGCTATTCCTCGAAAGAGTTCGTGCTGAAAATGCGCCGCGAAGAAATCGGCTCCTACCTTGGGCTGCGTCTGGAAACCATTTGCCGCGGCATTGCCCACTTGCGCGATCAGGGTTTGGTGGAAATCACCGCGCGCGACGTGAGAATCCACAACATGGACGGCCTCAAGCAGATGGTGTCGGGCTGCAACCGCCAGAGTCATTGAGCCCTGCCAGGTTTACGCTGGATGAATCCGAAGCGGGTGATTGTGCTCATCCCGCGACCATTGGTTTGACTGCCAGAATGCTCCCCGGCACCGAATACAAGGCGCGCTCGGTGGTGCTGCCGATCACGCGTTCGATGCCCACTCGATGAACCGTGCCCATCACCACCACGTCGGCCAGGTACTGCTCGACGAACTCATTGATGACCTGCACTGGCTGGCCCATGACGAAGTGTCGACGCTCAGGGGGCACACCGTGGCGATCGGCAAGGGCGACAAAAGCCTGATGCAGTGTCTGACGCAGTTCGTTCGCCAAATCTTCGTTCCAGCCACCGTTGACCATTGGTGCATCGCCGTTGAAGGCAGCGGAAAAATCGTAGGCGCAGAGCAGGTGCAACGGCACGTCGCATTGCAACGCCAAAGCGTTCGCCGACCGTATGATCACGTCGTTCAAGCCACTGATTTGGGTATCCGGATCGAACGGGTCCACGGCTGCCACGACACGATGCGGCAACGCATAGCGAATCTGATTGACCAGATGCACCGGGATCGGACACTCACGCAGCAGGTGGCAATCGAGAGGCGTGATGAACACGCGCTTGAGCGCCGGTTCCAGTCGCACGTCCTTAATCAACAGGTCGGGCTTGAGCACATGGACGGTCTTCAGGATGTCCAGCAGCGGATGGCTGGAGAAGACCACATCAACCGTGCCGTCCAGCCCCTGGTTGCTGAGCTGCTCGAGCTCATCGGCCACCCAGCGACGGTAGCGCCGCTGATAGCGCTGAGCATCCACGTCATCGATTTTTTCCTCCCACAGATGGGTGATCGGCAGCGGCGAGACAAAGGCGCGCACATCCAGCGCCGCCCCGCTCGCCTTGGCCAGCGCGATCGCACGCAGCATCGCCGCCGATTGATGCAGCGTCTGGTCAGCGACCAGCAACAGACGTTCATATTGGCCCATCACACACCTCCGCTCGGCACCGGCGCTGTGGGCCGGCAGGCTTCAAGACTGCGCCCGCTCGCCCTTGCCCGGCGTTGATTTACATCAAGCCCGGGTCAATGAAAGAGGCGTCTGATGTAGATCAGATGTCGCCATGGGCAACCGCGTAGAAGGAAGGCAAGCGGACGCTTTTTCACCGTCCGCCAGCCTTTCGAACCGGATGGAGAATGACCATGCTCACCGTCAAAGACCACAACGATCAGGCCGTGGCCGCTTTTGCAGCGGTTTCCGGTCAATACTGGATTGAGGCGCTCAAGGACGGCCGCCATGTATTGATCCGGCCGCTCACGGAAAAGGATCGCCTGCGCGAATACGACTTCATCAAGCGCCTGTCGCCCGAATCCAGGCACATGCGTTTTCTCGCCCAGATCAGCGAACCCGGCACCGCTCTGCTCGACCAGTTGATGGACACCGATAACAAACAGCGCACCGCCTTCATTGCACTGGTTCACGAGAACGGCAAGTTGATCGAAATCGGCATCAGCCGCTATGCCGGCACAGGCGCCCATCAATGCGAATGCGCGGTGACGGTCGCCGATGAATGGCAGCACTTGGGCTTGGGCACGTTGCTGATGGAACACTTGATCAAGGCGGCCCGCCACAACGGATTTCGCCAGATGTACTCGGTCGATGCCGCCAGTAACGCGGCGATGCGCGATCTGGCCAAAAGCCTGGGCTTCGAAACCCACAATGATCCGGACGACGCACGCCAGGTCATTCATCGTCTTGACCTGTAAATGAATCGCCCCGAGGTGAGTCGGCCAACGATTCACCTCGGGGCGATCGTGTCTCAGGATTGCGGTGTGGGTTGCGGCTTGATCGCCAGCACACTGCAAGGTGCCCGATGCAGCAGCTGTTCGGCGGTGGTGCCTAACAACTTGCTCAAGCCGTGGTGCTGCACTGTGCCCATGACAATGACGTCGATCTGCTTGTTGATGGCGAACTCGCAGATACTGCGCACCGGTGGGCCCTCGATGAAGTGCCGGCATGGGACCGGCACGCCGTGGCGCTCGGCCAAGGCCGTAAATGCCTCATGCTGCGCAGTGCCCAGCGCTTCATGAATCCCGGTGGCCAGCGGCAATGCGCCGAACCCCAGGTCCGTGGCGTAAACCGCTGTCCAGTCGTAAACATGCACCACATCAAGACTGCTTCGCACTGCGCGGCGAGTTGGGCGGCGGCATCGATGATCTGATCGTTGAATACGCAGTCCTGCTCTTCGCTGCGCAAGACATCGACGATGGCCAGCACACGGCGTGGGCGCGGATGGGTGTCGTCGGTCACCAGATGCACCGGCACCGGGCAATCGCGCAACAATTGCCAGTCCAGCGGGGTGTAGAAAATACGCTCCAGCACGGACTCGTGCTGCACATCCTTGATGATCAATAGCAACGGCATTTCGTTGATGAACTGCAGGATCTCGGCGAAGGGATCCTGGACCCACATCACTTCGCTGGTGACCATGATCTGATGCCTCGCCAGCAATGAAGCCTGCTCTGCGAGCCACTGCCGGTGAGTGCGCAGATAACCATCGCGGGCGAGGCGGATCTGCTCGGGGGCAAACAGCCCTGCCACGGCCAGCGCCTGCATGTAGTCGAAGGCCACGATGTGCAACGGCAATTGCATGGCCTGGGCCAGGGCAGCCGCGCGCTCGAACGCCGGCGTGCGCTCCATGACTGAAGGAGCGATCAACAGTAAACGCGGAGTCTGTGACATGGGATACCTCGGCATGCGGCCAGCCAGGAGAAACAGTCTTCAAGGTGAATGCTGTGGCCACTGGCAGATTGATCTTTGTCAGCAAGAGCACCGATTGCGCTCAAAACAGTACATTGCCCGCCCACATGGCCAAGGTCAGCAATACCTGGCCCGGGATCACGCAGGCAGCGAAACGCCTGCCGCCGCTGACCCACGCCACCACGCATTTGCTCACCGAGTTACTGCTGACGGCAATCAGCGCTGGCACCGCTATCGAGTCATAAGGCACCTGGCCCGCCTTGGCCAGGCTGGCGATGGACGCTGTGGCAGAGTGCGCATCGGCAAAGCCCGAAAGCATTGCGGTCAGCCACAAGCCTGCCTGACCAAAGTGGCTGAGCATGGCCGATGAGATGAATGTGATGCCGGTAAGGGTCAGTGTCACGATGACCGCGAGTTTCAGATTGAACGCCCCTGCCGTGTCGACCGGCTTGCTGCGGCTCCCTCGCGTGGGGTCGGGGAACATCAGGCAGGCGCCGTACAACAACGTAGCGATCAAGCCGAAAAGCAGTGGCGCCCATAAACTCTTCAGCAGATCCGCATCAACCATCGTCAGGATCAGGCCGATCTGTATCACCGTCGGGAGATTGGAAAAAATCGCCGCCGCGCTGAGGATGCGGATGTTGTCCGGCTCAAGGGCAAGGCGTTGGCCCATGGTCGCGATTGTTACGGTACTGGAGGCGAAGCCGGATGCAATCGCGCTGATGACGTAGCCATAGCGCGAGCCCAGGGCGCGCACGGCAATGTGGCCGAACGCGCCGACCAGCATCAGCAACACCGTCACGGTACAAATCGTGCGCAGATTGATCGCGGCGTACGGGCCGATATATCGGTCCGGTGCCAAAGGCAGTATCACCAGCGCTGCGATCAGCAGGATCAGGCCATCACGCATTTCCGTTTCGGACAACTGGCTGTTGGCAAAGTGATGCAGCGCCTGGCGATACGCCAGAAGGCCCGCGATCACCACGCCAAGGGCAATGGCCAGCGCCGGCGCGGTTGCGCACAACGCGCCCAGGACCAGCACCGCGATCAACGCCACCTCGCTGGTCACCCCGGGATCGTCGCTCTGACTGCGCCAGTACGCGACGCTGGTCAGCAACGTGACACAGACAGCGATGATCCCCAGCAGCAGGCCACCGCCGACTTGTAGCGCGACATATCCCAGCAGCGCGGTAATGGCGAACGTGCGCAAGCCGGCGCAGTGTCGCGCATCGCCAGTACCCTTGTGCCGTTCACGCTCAAGACCAATGAGCATGCCGATCCCCAACGCCGCAGCGGCGCCGGACAGATCAAAAACCTCATTCATGGGTAGCGTCCCGCAGGGTTTGCGCACCCTGCTCGGCTTATGGCGAGCATTCAACGCTTGCGCTGATGCGGCGAGCCGTTGCCGGCCTTGCTGGCAACGGCTGGGCAAACGCATTCGGCCACTCGTGAGGGGCGTTGATACGGGCCTCAAGCACCTCGACAAATTCCTGCGCAGCCTTGAGGCTCCTGAAGCCCACATCCCAGTCATCCATGTGCACGACCCAGCCGTGGGGAGCGTGTTTTTCAGTGATCTTGATGTTCATGGAAACCCCGGTTTCAGCGGCACGCCAAGGTGCTTTCATGGAGTGATTGCGACTTTCATGACTCCGTCGCGTTGATGAGCGAACAACTCATACGCCTGCTCGATGTCGTCCAGTCTGAAACGGTGAGTCACCAGCGGTGACAGATCGACGGCGCCGCTCTGCACCACGGCCATCAGTCGACGCATGCGTTCCTTGCCGCCCGGGCACAGGGTGGAAACGATGCTGTAATCGCCCAATCCGGCGGCAAACGCGCCGAGCGGGATGTGCAGATCGCTGGAATACACCCCGAGGCTGGACAAGCGCCCGCCCGGGCGCAGCACCCGCAATGCCGACTCGAACGTGCCCTGGGTGCCCAGCGCTTCAATGGACACATCCACGCCACGGCCATCGGTCAACGCCATGATCTGCTCCACCACATTGCCGTCCTTGAAATTGACGGTATGGGTTGCACCCAGCTGCCGCGCCATGGCCATGCGTTCGGGCACCGCGTCGACACCGATAATCGTCGTGGCGCCCTTCAGCCGTGCTCCGGCCACGGCGCAGAGGCCGATCGGGCCCAATGCAAATACCGCGACAGCGTCGCCGATGGCGATCTCGCCGCGCTCCGCCCCCGAGAACCCAGTGGACATGATGTCCGGGCACATCAGCACCTGTTCATCGCTCAACTCATCGGGGATCGGGCACAGGTTGGCCTGTGCATCCGGCACCAACACGTACTCGGCCTGGCAACCGTCGATCGTGTTGCCAAACTTCCAGCCGCCAATGGCCTTGAAGCCGTGCCGAGTGTCGGGGCCGTCCTGCGAGCCGCAGCCACACAGGCACGCGTAACTGTGCCCGCTGGGGGTGATGGCCCCGGCGATCACCCGCTGCCCTTCGACAAAACCGAGTACTTGCGAGCCCAATCGCTCAATGATGCCGACCGGTTCGTGGCCGATGGTCAGTCCTCTCGCCACTGGGTATTCGCCGCGCAGGATATGCACGTCGGTGCCGCAAATGGTGGTGGTGGTCACGCGGATCAACGCATCCAGCGGCCCGACCTCGGGAATCGGCTTGTCATCGAGCACGATGCGGTTTTTTTCAACGAATATTGCGGCTTTCATGGTGGCCATGATGGCTTTCCCTCCGCCGACAGGTGAGTGCAGAGCAGAGCTTGAGCCGCGGCGGCAGGGTCGTAGTTGATAATGGTCAACTATCCGCGGATCAGTGGTCTCGCTCGACCGTACATCCGCTCACGACTACGCGGTGATGTCTGGTTGATAAATATCAACCCCGCCCTGCTGGCTCGCTCCAGGATAAGCGCATGCCCCACTACTCACTGTTTCCAGGCATGCAGCGCAATGCCTGGGTGACTACCCTCGGGAGTACTGTCATGTCTGAGCAATCGCGTTTCATGCTGGTCGTGTCGCCGCTGATGAAAAACAGTCCGGCGTTCGACCGCGCCGCCGCACTGGCCAAAGCGTCGGATGCCGCACTGCATATTGTCGCGTTTGATTATCTGGAGGGCCTGGCGACCGCAGGAATGGTCAACGAGCAAGCCCTGGAGCAGATGCGTCTGGGCTATGTCGAACGCCATCATCAATGGCTCGAAGACCAGGCCCGGCCGCTGCGCAAGATCGGGGTGACCGTCACCACCGAGGTCGTCTGGGTGGACAATCCTTTGAAGGAAATCCTCATTCATTTGAAGGAACAGCCGATGGCTGTCCTTATAAAGGCTCTGGAGCACGAATCAGTTCTGTCGCGACTGATGTTCACCCCGCTGGACATCCACCTGTTGCGCGAATGCCCGGTGCCGCTGCATTTTGTCAGCCAGGTTCAACACGCTCTGCCACGCCGAATCGTCGCGGCGGTCGACCCCTTCCATCGTGATGGCCAATACCAGGGCCTCAACGATCGCATCCTGCGCGAAGCAGCAAGACTGGCCAGTGTCTGCAATGGCAGCCTGGACGTGATCTATGCCCATGACCTGTCATCGATCAGCGCTGCCGAGTTCGGCTTCAATAACGCGTCCGCGGTCTTTTCTTCCAGCGCAGCCAAAAAACTGTTCGAGGCCCAAGGCGAAGCCTTCCAGGCGTTGGCTGAACGTAACAACATTCCGGCAGAGAACCAGCACATGATTGTGGGCGATCCCGCCAAGGTGCTTTCCAGCTATGCCGATGCTTTCGACATCGATGTGATCGTAATGGGCCGCGTCACCCATCGAGGAATCGCCCGACTGGTTGGCAGTACGGTCGAGCATCTGTTGTACAAAATGCCTTGTAGTGTGTGGGTGGTGGCGCCGGAAACGCTTACTCGCTGATGGATGCAGTCGACGCTGAAGAAAGGAGTGGATTTCCAAACACCAGACGGTGACGGAATGGCCAGTCAGGAGCGTGGAAACATTTCCATTGCACAATAAATAAGGGCTTGCATGACATATGTCATGCAAGCCCTTGATATTTATGGTGCCCGAAGCCGGAATCGAACCGGCACGCCCTTACGAGCGGGGGATTTTAAGTCCGTAATTTTTTTCTTTTAAATCATCCGCTTAGGGACATGATTTTTCCGCATCGCACACATTTCTTATCCGTTCCATGACAGCAAAATCAGTACCTCAAAATAAATTGCGGAAAGAAACCGGGCTGTAGAGAGGCCTGGCCGTCACCGTGCGCCGGTCGACTGGATCTCAGATCAGTTGAGCCATACTCATGGAAAGATGATCAGTCAGCAGTACGGAGCGTGGACCAAGGACGACGGACCGGACGTGGTAGATAGGCTACAGATCGACATGAATCTATCACTGGTAACTGTCGCCCCATCTAGCTAGGCAGAAAGGATCGGTGTACCCAGCTTACAAGGGCCCGGTTTCAGAGGTGGCAAGAAAGGGTGCCCACGCCTGGGCTAGGTGTAGGGGCCCATTGAACATAGGCAGGAATTCCACCTGTCAGTCTTCAAGGGCCGCTATCGGCCAAAACCTGCCCGTCACCAACGCCTTCAATCGCCCATGAATTGAACTGCTCGATACGTACAGCTACACAACCTGTAGCTGAGTGTCGGTGATGATTCCCGAGAAAACCGACTCTACCGGCCCAATGAGAACAACCGGTCCCACACCATCCCATTCAACCGTGACGGTTCCGCCATCACATTCCACTTCAACGGAGTGGTCCAGCAGGCCACGGCGTATTCCATTGACCACGGCACCACAGCAGCAGGAACCAGAACCCAGCGGAATACCACCCCAGCGCTCCCAAATACGCAGGCGAATGCGCGTTCGGTCGATGATCTGTACGAAGTGCACGTTCGTCCGGAGGGGAAACAGGGGATCGGTTTCTATGGCGGGCCCGATTGTCGCCACATCGACCGCCGCCAGATCTTCCACAAAGTAAGTGCAGTGCGGATTTCCCATGTTGCAAGCGGCTGGGTTACCCGCCAGTGGCAGAGCAGCCGTAGTCAACTCGCGAGTCAGGGGGATGTCCAACCAACCAAAACGTGGTTCTCCCATGCTGACGGAAATGACACCAGTGGACATTCGTTCGCAAGTCAAAAGACCGCGGCTGGTTCGCAGCCCTATCGAAGTCGTGTCCGACTCGCGCATCAATCGATCTGCGGCACCCCGGGTTGCGCTGCCACAGACATCCAGCGTGGAGCCGTCGGCATTCCAGAATTCCAGTCGCGCATCGGCATCGTCGCAATCAAGCACCACCGCCAGTTGATTAAACCCGATGCCCCGGTTGCGATCACCCATTCGAAGAGCGAGCGCACTGGTCACCGGATTGGCCATCTTGCGAGCGTCAACAATGACGAAGTCATCGCCATTGGCGTGCATCTTGTGAAAAGGCAGGGGCATGAATAAGTCCTGGCGATGGGGAATGAGATGGATGATGGGGATCGAGTTCTATTGGAAGCACTTTGTCAAGTTGGATGAGTCTAGCCTGATCAGCGCTTTTCAGAACTAGGCGCTCGATATCTTGAAGGGGCGCGAGCAACAATTGCCGGGCCCACTGAGCTAGCGGCGGCTTTTGGCCGAAAGCGGCCGTTCACGATCGACTACCTTCGGCCAAAAGTAGCCCTGATCGCGGGCTATAACTCTCTGATGCTCAGAATAAGCGGGGGATGACAGCGGGGTGGAAAAATAGGCTGTATGTCGACGCTGCCTCATAACACCACCTTCGCCACGGTAGAGAAGCCATCGGGCTTTCTACTTCAGGCGAACGAAAGACCATTCAACGCCACAGGTGAGAATTGGCGGTATCTGCTTCTCCCTTAATAATTCTGGCCTACGGCGAGCAAGCTTTCGAGACCCGTCTAATCGTAACCCCTATCCTCCGAATTTGACCGGTTGAGGAATGAGCTCTCGGCTGAAGAGGGATTGCGACGGCGAAAAGTCCGTATTCCAGGCGAACGCAGTGGCGCTCGAACAATCTCGGTCGGTACCCAGGTGACGGTTAGCGGCGAGAGAGCCACTGCAATGGCGAACGCATTCAGTCCCCCTGTGCCGATAACCTCAGAGCAGATAGCTCTTTTTTCGCCATTGAAGGTACATGCGGCAAGATTATCAAAGAGCATCCGAGTGCGAGCTTTATCCGACTGTTGTAAAGGTGGCCTGGACTGAGCCTGCAAGAGAGATTGGAAATCTGCTCCATCACTCGTTGCCCGCATCCTGGGTTCTGATGTCGGCAAGACGGATGGTGCTGGCGGTACTGCAGAAATACTGGTCATCGGCATACCTCATATCACGCTTGGTGTCATGAATCTCGCCAGTGTTCCTAGCGTGACAGTTCCGTTCTTTGCTTCATCAGATCCCGCTGAACCAGTTGTAGCCCTGGTCTTCCCAATACCCGCCCGGGTTGTCGTTGCTGACGAAAATCTCGACAACATGCTTGGGGTTTTTGAAGCCCAGTTTGGTGGGGACCCGAACCCTCAGCGGATAGCCGTACTCGGGCGGCAGCGCCACGTCAGCGTAATCCAGTGCCAACAGCGTCTGCGGGTGCAACGCAGTCGGCATGTCCAGACTGGAGTAGTAACGATCGGCACATTTGAAACCGACAAATTTCGCTGTGGTGTCGGCGCCGATGTGTTCCAGGAAGGTTTTCAGCGGTACACCTCCCCATTGCCCGATCGCGCTCCAGCCCTCAACACAGATCAGCCGAGTGATATCGCTGCGTTGCGGCAGCTTGCGCAAGCTTTCGAGTGTCCACGGCGCCTTGTCCCTGATCCGGCCGGAGACGGCGAGCGAGTAACTGGTCAGGTCTACTTCAGGGATATCGTCCTGACCATAGAAAGCGTTGAACGGAAACGGCTTGGTGATCTGCGCGCGGGCGAAGGTCGGCGCCAGTTTCCGTCCACTGAACAGCCACGCCTGGACCCGGTCGTTCCAACGCGACATGGCCCAAAGCACTTTGTCGACCTGATCGCCGTCCTGCAGGTTGCAACCGGTCAGCATCGACATCGCGCCCACCGTCAGGCCGGCCCGAAGAAAATGCCGGCGCTGAATGTTTTCCAGTTCAAGCTGTTGCGCAGGTTCAAGCCTGACGCGCTGACGCGTTGTTTTTGTAAATTCAGTCATGACCCATTTTTCTCGTTATCAGGCGTCCGCACTCCACCCGTGATCATTGGCACCAGGGTTTTTGGTACCAGAATCACCAAGACCAGGTGAATCACCACAAACGCTGCAATCATCGCCATGGCCGCAAAATGTACGTAACGAGCAACGTCATAGCCGCCCAGTAACGCGACCAGCTCTTGAAGTTGAACCGGTTTCCAGATCGCTACACCCGAGATCACGATCAGTACACCTGCCGCCAGCACGATCCAGTACATCAGGCGCTGTACTGCGTTATAGACACCCTTTTCATGCACCAGCCGAAAGCGCAAGGCATCGGTCAGATCATGCTTCAATGCGGCAATGCCGATGGGCAGCAGCTCACGTTTGAAATGGCGACTGACGAACCCGTACAGCACATAGATCGCACCGTTGATCAGCAGCAGCCACATGAACGCAAAATGCCAGGCAAGTGCCCCGCCCAGCCAACCGCCCACGGTCAGCGCCGCCGCAAATCTGAAGCCGAACAGTGGCGAGGCGTTGTAAATGGCCCAGCCGCTCATGAACATGCAGACCATGCAGGCAGCGTTGAGCCAGTGGGTGAGGCGAACCGGCCAGGGATGCAGCTTTTTCTGTCTCACGTGTTTCCCCTTGCAAGCCTTCCGTGTAGCGGAGCGTTGCCAGACGGCAACGCTCAAGCTTTCTCAGATGATTACATCGGTGGCTGGAAGCCATCCTTGCCGACTGCAATGCCGCGTGCGGTGCCATCTGCAGCGGGGAACACGACAATTTTGGTGCCTTTGACCAGTTCATCGGCCTTGCCGGGCTCGACATAGGCGATGGGCACATCATCCGGTACGACGATCTGCTTCTCGCCGCCCTGGTAGTTGACGGTCAACGTGCGGCCGTCGGTTTTAGACAGTTTGCCAACGGTGCCGTTGGTCATGGTGCCAGTGCTGCCGTCTGCGTTCTGCCAACCGTAATGACCTTCGCCGCTGCCCTTGAGCCTGGCGTCGAATACCGTGACCTCAAGCGCCTTCAAGGTTCCGTTGGCCTGCGGGATGGCCGCCGAGCCGATGAAGCTGTCGGATTTGATCGAGTCGATATTGGCCTTCGATACCCGGCTGATACCGGTCTTGTCAGTCAGTCCGATCGTCTGCTGCGCGCCAGAGCGGACAGTGAAGGTCAGCGTGTTGTTGCTGACGCTTTCCACCGTACCGCGCAGTGGTTTGATGACCGGCATGTCGGCGGCGGTGGCAATGACGGCAGCGCTGAGCATCACCAAACCGAACGTGGTAGACAGGGCGTTTTTGAGTTGCATGGCGACGATTCCTCATGGGTTGATGTGTCGCCATCCTCGACCGCAGACCGGGACGTCACGATGACCGCCGAATGACATTTTTGTCATTCGCCAACCCTGACCATGAATGACAGAAATGTAACCGACTGCGCCCGCTCATCCCGTTACACTGCACAGCCGAGATACCGATGTCGCGGACTGAATCCCGTCATGAAGAAACCCGAGCGCGCCTGACGATGCATATCCTGCTGATCGAAGATGACACCAAAACAGGTGAGTACCTGAAAAAGGGGCTCGGTGAGTCCGGTTACAACGTCGACTGGACCCAGCATGGTGCCGACGGCCTGCACATGGCCTTGCATACGACCTATGACCTGATCGTGCTGGACGTGATGTTGCCCGGGATTGACGGGTTTCAGATCATCGAGCTGTTGCGCGCCAGACAAGATGTCCCCGTGCTGTTCCTCACCGCGCGCGACCAGTTGCAAGACCGCATTCGCGGTCTGGAACTGGGCGCCGATGATTACCTGATCAAACCTTTTTCGTTTACCGAACTGCTGTTGCGCATCCGCACTATTCTGCGCCGCGGTGTCGTGCGCGAAGCCGACCATTTCCACCTTGCCGATCTCGAACTGGATCTGGTCCGGCGCCGCGTGACCCGCCAACAACAGGTGATCGTGCTGACCAACAAGGAGTTCGCCCTGCTCCATCTGTTTCTGCGTCGAGCCGGCGATGTGTTGTCCAGGACACAAATCGCTTCGGAAGTCTGGGACATGAATTTCGACAGCGATACCAACGTGGTGGACGTCGCTGTCAAGCGCCTGCGCAACAAGGTCGACCAGCCCTACCCGATCAAGCTGATCCATACCATTCGCGGTATCGGCTATGTCTGCGAGGTGAGGCCATGCGGTCCCGACGCCAACCCTCGCTGACGCTACGATCGACCGTGGCGTTTGCCATGGTCGCGATGCTGGCCGTGGCCGGCGCGGGCTTCTATCTGTATCAGACGATGAAAGCCTCGGTATTGATCTACAGCGATCACGCGGTGATGGGCCGTCTGGAGCATTTTCGCAAGCTCCTGCATTACGAACTCGCCATCGAAAAGCTGCGCGACAGCCCGCAGATTTTCAAGAACATGCTCGACAGCGAAGACGACATCTTCATCATTGAAGAGCCGGGGCAGCCACCGGTCATCCAGGTCAATCCACTCAACGTCACGTTGCCTGAACTGCCGGTGATCGGCCAGGACACAAAGCTGAGCGTCAGTGATCTGCGCAGCGGCGTGACCGACTCGGGAACAAGGCTGCGCGCCGCCTCCGTAGTCACGACGTCGGGTGGCCGTGTAGTCCGATTGACGGCCGCCCACCTTATGGGCAAGGAAATGGCGATGCTTGCAGCGTATCGCGAGCGCATCTACCTGGCCGTGGCCCTTGCCTTTCTGGCAACCGCGTTGCTGGGTTATCTGTTATTGCGTCGCGGGCTGCGTCCGCTGCGCAAAATGGCCGCCCATGCCGCAGCCATAACGCCTGAGCGTCTGCACAGCCGCATGGACAGCGCCGATACGCCGGTTGAATTGCAACAGCTGAGTGACGCCTATAACGCGATGCTTGATCGTCTTGCCCAGGGTTATCAGCGACTGACGCAATTTTCCGCCGACCTTGCCCATGAAATCCGCACGCCGGTCGGGTCGTTGATGGGACATTGTCAGGTTGCCCTACGCCAACGCCGTAGCGAGGACGAATATCAAGCGCTGATCGCTTCGAACCTTGAAGAACTCGAACGGATCTCGCGCATCGTCGAAAGCATTCTGTTTCTGGCGCGCGCCGATGAAGCGCAAGCCGTAGTGGAGCGCCAGCAACTGTCACTGCATGACGAATCACAGCGCATCGCTGAGTATTTTGAGGGCTTGGCTGAAGAGCGGCGAATGAGCTTCCAAATAACGGGCGATGGTATCGTGCTCGCTGACCCCTTGCTGCTGCGCAGAGCGTTGAGCAACCTGGTGGCGAACGCTGTTCGCTACGCTTACGAGGGCACCGAGATTCTGATACGGGTATTGGAAACCCACGGAGGTGCCCGGATTGAAGTTGAGAACCAAGGGCCGGTGCTGGGCGACGAAACCCTGGGCAAACTCTTCGACCGCTTTTACCGTGGCGATGCGTCTCGGCACCAGAATTCCGACTCCTACGGGCTTGGCCTCGCCATTGTCGTGGCCATCATGCAACTGCATGGCGGCCACGTGGGTGTCGAACAGCCAAGGGCCGGGACTATTCGTTTTTCGCTGTCGTTCCCTTGAGTTGCTCGACCGCTGCAAACTGTTCTTCGCCCGCTGCGGGTACCCAATCTTTTAACGGCGTCAGGAAGTGCAGTTCAAAACGACGTGACAGGAACGCCCACTTTCCGTCCCGACGTTCAAACCTGTCGTGGTAAAGACCGCTAACTTGCACCGGGCCTTTTTCAATGTCATGAAACAGGCAATCCGCAGCTACCGTGCCCACTGCGCTGTCACCCTCGATTTCAATCAGCGGGTTGGCCATCCAGTGGTGCATATGGGGCATCTGGCGCCAGCTGTTTTGCGCCATCGCCAGGATTTCGTCACGGTTTCCAGCCTGGCCAAAACCCGGTAGATCCAGTGTCGACTCTTCGTGCCAGATTGAGCTAAGAAGCGAGGCGTCGATGCGGTCGAAAGCATTGGCGTAGGCGCTGATCAGCGACTCGATGGCGGCGCGACTTTCCAGGGCGTCCAGTCGGGCTGTCAGTTGTTCATTGTTCATGATGAGGTTCCTGCAGGGGCTGCGCATAAGCGAGGAAGGCAGCCCTGCGCGAGGGCTGCGCTACGGTTGAGCACGTGGTCAGATCTGCGACAGGCCGCCGTCGACCATCAACTCCACACCGTTGACATATTTCGCATCGGCCGACGCAAGAAACAGCGCCGACGAGGCGATTTCTTCAGGCTCGGCCATGTACCCCAATGGCGTGATCTGCTCGACGTGCTGACGCAGCGCGGCGACGTCGCTTTCGCTCATCTTCAAGCCGTTATCCATCAGCGGTGTGCGGGTGAAGCCAGGGCTCAGGACATTCGCTCTGATCTTGCGACCTTTGAGTTCGTTGGCCCACGTCCTGGCAAAGGAACGTACCGCGGCTTTGGAGGCGTTGTAGAGGCTCAGTCCTTCCATGCCATTGCTGGAACAGATAGAGGCCGTCAGTACGATCGAAGCGCCATTTTTCAACAATGGCATCAACGTCTGTACAGTAAAAAAGACTCCCTTTACGTTGATGTCGAACATGTTGAAATAGGCGGCCTCGGTGGTCTCGCCCAGCGGGTTCTTTTCACAAATACCCGCATTGGCAAACACTGAGTCCAGTTGATCGTCGTGCGCCTCGATCGTTGCCTTGAGCTCGTCCAGATCAACCTGGCGCGCGACATCGGAAATGACCGCGACCGCCCTGTCGCCAAGCTTGGCCACCGCAGCCTCCAGCGTGGCTGCAGAACGCCCGGTGATGTAAACGCGCCTGGCGCCCTCGGCAATCAAACCCTGTGCAATCGCAAATCCGATCCCGGTGGACGCGCCGGTGACGACTGCGACCTGATCAGCGAATTTACCTGACATAACTGACTCCTCGATTTCGGTTGTGTGGCTCGACTGCAACCACAGTGCGGCCATTTTGCGAGGAGGCAGGGGCGCAGCGGCACTGCCATAAATGAACATTGGCCGTTCATTTATGTGAGGCGTCAGCCAGGGTTTGATCGTTTAGATTGAAGTCAGCTTATTCAAAGCATGACTCGCAATCGAAAATATTCTGGAGCCGAAGGGTTTCAGAAAGGAGACCTTATGCCTGAGAAAATAGTAGCCCTTCCGGAACAGCGGCGCTGGCTGATGTTCGCCATCCTGTTGGTCGGTGCATTCTTGCCGCCGCTGGATTTCTTCATCGTGAACGTAGCGCTGCCTTCGATTCAGCAATCGCTGGGCACGGCCTCCTCTGCCGAACAGTTGATCATCTCTTCTTACGCGGCGCTGTATGCCGTGACACTGATCACCGGCGGAAGGCTTGGCGACATCTTTGGCCGCATGAGAATGTTCTTCGTTGGCCTGATTGGCTTTGCCGTCGCCTCACTGATCTGCGGTGTCGCCGAGTCACCCTGGGTGTTGATCGCCGGACGCTCGCTGCAAGGCGTGACGGCCGCTGTCATGGCGCCGCAGGCACTCGCTTCAGTGCAGGCGATATTCCCTGAGTCGGAAAAACCCTTGGCGTTGAGCCTGTACGGTGCGGTGTTTGGTTTGGCGTCGGTAGTCGGCCAGGCACTTGGCGGGATTCTGATCTCGCTCAACCTGATGAACCTGGGCTGGCGGTCGATATTTCTGGTAAATCTACCGATTGCGTTGCTGGTCATTCTGATCGCCATCCCCGTGGTCAAGGAAACCCGCGCACCCCAGACCAGCAAGCTGGATCTGGGTGGAACGCTGTTGTCGATGGTGACGCTTGCGGCGCTGATCGTTCCACTGATCGAGGGACGTGAAGCGGGCTGGCCGTGGTGGGCCTGGCTGTCGCTGGCGGCGGTGCCACTGCTGGCCTGGCTGTTCTGGCGCTACGAAGCCCGCTTGTATCAAGCGCAAGGCGCGCCGTTGCTGAACCCTGCTGCACTGCGTGCGCCCGGGCTGGGCCGGGCATTGCTGGTGGCGCTGACTTTTTACGCGATCGGCGTGTTCTTCCTGCTGTTTTCCATCTATTTACAGGGAGCGCTGCATACGAGCCCGCTCAGTGCAGGTCTGGTCTTTCTGCCATTCGGCGCTGGTTTCTTGCTGGGGCCGCTCGCCACCCATCTATTCCGGCGTTTGCTGGGGTCTTATGTGAATCCCTTCGGAATGGCACTCGAAGTGCTGGGGTTCGTGCTATTGGCCTGGCTCGTGGCGCACACACCGACGGCCGTCACGCCCTCTGCGCTGTCCCTTGCCGTGATTCTCTTTCTGATCGGCTTCGGACAAGGACTGGCCCTTCCGACATTGATGCGCATGATCACTGGACGCGTGGCACCGGCGTATTCCGGCATGATTGCGGGCATCACCAGTTCCACCCTGCAAATCAGCACGGCACTGAGCGTGGCGATCATCGGTGGAATTTTTTACACGCTTCTGGGCAAGGACACGGACGCGGCGGCCATCACCCACGCCTTCACCGTCGCCATACTGTGCATCGCTGCCTGTCTGGCCGTAGGCGCAGGACTGAGCCTGAGTCTGGCGCGCCAATCTGCTGCAGAGCTGCAAACGGCGGCCATGCAGCCGGCAGAGTGAATCAACCGCCTGCCTGAGTGCCGATCATGACGGAGGCCAGGTCGGCAAGCGCGCGCAGACTGTCCATCTGGCGCATGTCCTGGTGGTAGCCCATCCAAATGTCGCGGCCTGGTGGCGGTTCATCTGAATCGATCAGACGCAGCGCCGTCAACTGGTCGCCCAAAGCGCGGGGCAATACCGCGACGCCCTGCCCCTGCGCACACATTTGCGCCTGGACTGTGCGGCTGCTACTGGTAAACACGGTACGCGCCAGAGGGTAACGCTGCTGCAGCCACTGCACATCGGGATAATGAGACTGGGCAACACTCATGGTGATCAGACCCAGCCCGGCGCCCTGTGGCTCAGGGTCAGCAGATCCAACGGCTGCGTATAACCCGTAAGTCAGGGAGATCAGCTTGCGGTGCACGATATCGGGTTCGGTGAACGGAACGATTCGAAACGCGATGTCGGCGTCGCGGCGAGCCAGATCAAACAATCGATGCCCGGCTATGACCTCGGGCACGATCAATGGATAACGCCGGCCCAGTTCACTCAGCACCGGGGCCAGGACATAACAGGCGAACCAGTCAGCGCAGGAAATGCGCAGCACACCTTCGGGCTGTGCGCTGTCCCCCGCGAGGCGCCTTTCGATGGCCAACGCACTTTGCTCCATTTCCTGCGCGAGGCTGAGGAGCTTCTCGCCGCTGTCGGTCAACACGAGACCTTGGTTGGTACGCAGGAAAACGGGTTGGCCACTGAACTGTTCCAGCACCTGCAAGCGCCGCCCCACGGTCGGATGGCTGACCCCCAACAGCTTGGCGGCAGCCCCTAATGACCCGCTGCGGGCAATCGCGAGAAAGACCCGCACATCACTCCAGTCCATGCTCCGCCCCCGTACAAAAATGAACAGTGAGAGTGCAGCAATGGCAGTACCGTAGCAATCCCGTGCCCGACATACTTGTCTGCATTCACCGTCGTCGAATACCAACCGGAGACTGCAAATGAAGATTGGTTTTATCGGAGTGGGATGCATGGGCAGAGCCATCATTCCACTGCTCGTCCGCGCTGGCCATCACGTCTCGGCATGGAACCGCAGTCAGGCGGCGATCAAGGATCTCGAAGGCATCAGCGTTATCGAAACGCCGGCCTCGGCGTTCCAGCAAGAGGTAGTCATCACTCTTCTGGCCGATGATGCCGCCGTCAGGCAAGTGCTGCTCTCCAGCGCTGTTCTGGAAACTGCAGACAAAGCTTGCGTGCATGTCGTGATGTCGACCTTGTCGCCTTCGCTGATGTTGGAGTTGCAGCGCGAACATGAAGCCGTCGGCATGCCATTGATCGCGGCGCCGGTCTTCGGCGTGCCCGCCGTGGCGGCCAAGGGCGAGTTGAATATCCTGGCGGCCGGATCGCAGGCCGCTGTCTCGACCGTCCAACCGCTGTTCGACCTGCTCGGGAAAAAAACCTGGTATCTGGGCGACCAACCTGAACAGGCCTGTATCGCGAAAATCGCCGGCAACATGATGATCACCCAAGCCATCCAGTCGCTGGGCGAAGCCAGCGGACTCGTTCAACGCCACGGACTGAGCCCTTCGATTTTCATCAAGCTCATGACCCAGACCCTGTTCGCCTGCCCCAGTTATCAACGTTATGGGCAGAACATCGTCAGCAGCAATTTTGAACCGGGATTCAAACTGTCGCTTGGCCTCAAGGATATGAATCTGGCGATCGATGCGGGTCGTCTCAAGGGGCTGGAGTTGCCAGCGGCGGATGCCGTGCGATTGAAAATGACGTCGGCGGTAGCCAGGGGAGATGGCGACAAGGACTGGTCGGTTTTTGCTCAGCAGACGAATCATTGAGAAGCTCTTTCGAACACCTGTCACGAGGTCATTCATGGAAAACTCCGACATCGCGCGTCAACTCTCAACATTCAGGAAAACCATCGACAATATCGACGCCGCTCTCATCCACCTGCTCGCGGAACGGTTTCGCTGTACCGATGAGGTCGGATTGCTCAAGGCCCGATATCAGTTGCCTGCGGTAGACGAGGCCAGAGAGCAGCAGCAATACCAGCGTCTGGCAGCACTTGCTCAGGAGGCCGAGCTGGATACGGCCATCGTGCAGAGGCTGATGCAGTTGGTCATTGGCGAAGTGGTCGAGCGCCACAGGCAGATCGCCGCCAGGCATGCCCCGGCACCCGCCAATAACCCTGACCCTCGGGCCTGACCCCGGCGCCACTTATCGAAGCAATCAGACAAACGAGCAGAACCGCATGAAATGGCCAACGATCGAGCAAATTCGCAGCTTCACCGATTTACCCTATGGCTACAGTTGGGATTACCTGAAACGTGAGGAGATCAATGTCGCGACAGATTTTTTCCGGACATGGTTTCCCTCCATTTCGGTGGGGTTGGCAAGCCCGTTTCTGGACCAGCAGTTCTACGCAGACAACGTGGTGCTCGAAGACGATCCGGATCGAGGCATATTCGCTACCGTCGTCCGCCAGAACGATGAGATTGTCGCTATCGCCACGTGGGAAAAAATTGACGGTGCTGACGTTATTTTCGGGCGGGTCGGCGCGGTAGCCAAACCGCACAGACAAGCCAGACTGGCCGTTGCGGCCCAGGACCTGGGAGAAAAAATCGGCACGTTCATGGGCGCGGGGCTGATCTATGGCATGGCAACAACCCGCACGCCGTATATGCAACAAGCACTGGAGCAAGCCGGTTACAAAGCGGTAGGGATAATGCCTGGCCTGGACCGGGAAGAAACAGCACCTGGAATCGTGCGCAGGGTTTACGAAGTCATCTACGTAAAACGGCTCGCACCACACGCCGACTTTCTCATTCCTGCCGGTCATAACCTTACCCCTACAGTCGCGCGACTTTACGCAGATATATTTCAAGGTGATGACGACACGAACTGACGAGCCAGCCTAGCAGCGAACCAACCATCGAAATGCTTCTGATCAGTAACGCTACCGGCTCGCGCCTTTTGCATCGATCGAGGTAGCCACATTAGGTAATGAGTTCAAAAAGACTCAGCAGCGGCTAAAAGCACCTGTGGGGTTGATTAATAGATGAGAAGTGAACTGAGTGGACGCGGCTCTGGCCCCTGAGTTAGCTTTCGTAACCGTTCTAACTTGGGGCTCCGCAATCATGACTGACCGTCAGATCATTGTTCCAGATGGCATGAGATTGATCTACGAGCGCGCGGGTTATGCACCAGCAGTAAAGGTAGGAAAAACTCTCTACTGCGCGGGTCAGGTAGGCAGGACGCCGGAATTATCCGTCATTGAAGAACCTGAGCAGCAGTTTTTAGCTGCATGGGACAATCTCCGGATCGTCTTGGAGGCAGGTGGCTGTAAATTTGAAGATGTCGTAGAAATGACAACTTACCACGTCGACATGCACCGTCACATGCCAATTTTCAGACGCGTAAAGGATAAAGTATTTCCGAGAAGCACTTGTGCATGGACCTGCATTGGTGTCAGTGAATTAGCTCGACCTGGCCTTCTCGTGGAGATCAAGTGCGTCGCAGTAGAGCGATAACCCTCTGACAAGAACCTGCATATCCAGGTCTTAAAATGGGTGACTACGCATGCGGTGGTAGATTCAAAATTACACTTGCCTGCTGCATCGGTAGGCGCGTGATAACACTTTACGCCGACGGCTAATACTGACTGGAAGCAGGCGCCAATCAATTCCGATGTGAGCAGAAAAATGCCTATCAGCGGATATCCTTAGCACTCGCTAAACGCAAATCCAAAGTCATCGCTTGACACTTGTGCCGCTTCGTTAAGTCGTTGGCGCAGCGCAGCCGTTAGCTGCCTCTCCACCACCCACGGATCCGACAGCGCGGCGAGTTGTGGCGCCAATTGCGGCGACAGGCTCATTAGCGAATGATTAAGCGATCGCGCCGTTTCAAAAGCGGCTTTCTGCACAAAGCTGATTTCCACCAGCTCCCCCTGCGCCTTGCGAAACTCCATCTCAGCCATCCGCGCCAAGTAGTGCTCGCGATGTGCACGCGCTTTCTGAAAGTCCGGGGACTGCCCTTGCGCGGGATCAACGGGCGGCGGCGCAGCCATGTTGGTCGGTTCGGATTGTGTAGCGACGTGGCTGTACACATTACGCTGAAGCCGCTCCTGTTGGTGGCGAGCAGCGACGGCAGCCTTGCTCGGGTCAGCGGTATCGCGGATCAATGCTTCGGTGGCCAGAACGTCGACCTGCTTGCCATTGGGGACAGGACCAGTCGACCGTTTTCCTTCAGCCAGGTGATGTAACTCGGTGAGCGGCCGATGTGTGCGGCGAAGGCGCTCTTGGATAGGTACGTGGCTGCGGTCATAAGCCCTCCTTTTCAGCGGCTTTTCAATGAATGCTTTCAAGATTTCAGTGGATTGAAATTTCAGTAAGCTGGTGGGCCTCCCACTAACAAGATCCCGCGGGTTTCCGACCCCGTGTCCTTTGGAAGTCCCCAGGGTCCCCGGCGGTTTTCCGCCCGGTCCGGTCGCTCGACTGCCATGCCCTGCCCCCATCCCTTTGGAAAGACGGACATCCCTGCAAAGGTTTCAGCTAGAGAGATCTCGCGAGTTCGATAACCCGTGTACACGCGCCTGGCAAAAGCCTGCAAACGACTTGAAGCAGATCCGCACTTCGGCCCGGCCGAGCACCAGACGCTGGTCGCCATCGGCGAGCTGCTGCGTATCGCGGCCGAGACGTTCAGCGCTTTTCGTACCGGGAAGAAACTTGAACGTGATGCTCGGTCCCTTCGTACACAAGCACTTGCGATGGCAGGAAGCTTGCCGCCGACCTCGAAGGACGAACACTCCAATCAGCAAGCACCTTTGAGAAGCGCTTTCGGACCTAGCAAGGAGGCAGCATGACAATCCAGTTTTTGAGCCATGAGCAAGTATGCGAATTGACCGGCGCCAAAACTAAAGCAGGTCAGATCACCGTTTTAAAGCGAAATGGCATCCGCCATACGATAAAAAGGAATGGATGGCCCTGCGTCGTGACTTCAGCGCTAACAGGGTCAACCACCACCACATCGGAAACGCCGAAGTGGCAGCCACGCTTGGTGGGATAGATGGGACGAAGACCAACGAAACCGGGGAGCATTCCCCGCTTGCGTGAGAGAAAGCGCGGCAAAACAACCTACTACTTGTACGACACTGGTGGAAAACCGCGCAAAGAAATCCCCCTGGGTACTGACTATGGCCTTGCCATCTTAGAGTACGCAAAACTGGAAAAAAGCCGTGTATCTCAGGCTTTAATGCAAGAAGTATTAACTTTTGCATACGTTGCCGAGCTCTATATGAAGGAGGTCGTTCCAACCAAAGCCCATGCCACTCGAAAGGACAACGCGCGCGAACTTAAAAACCTTCTGCTGTTCTTCAACGATCCGCCTGCCCCGCTTGAAGCGATCGAACCGAAGCATGTCAGTCAGTACCTTCGTCACCGGGGCAAAACAGCACCAATTCGCGCGAATCGAGAAAAGACCTTACTCAGCTCCATTTGGAACTTTGCTCGCGAGAATGGTTACACGTCTCTGGCAAACCCCTGCGCCGGGATAAAGGGTAACAAGGAATCTGGTCGCGACGTATATGTCGAAGACGACGTTCTTGCCAAAGTATATCTGTACGCCGATCAACCATTGAGAGATGCCCTGGACCTGTTCTATCTGACAGGACAAAGGGTGGCCGACACACTGAAGATGGATGAGCGAGATATCAAAGACGGAAAGCTTTCCGTCCAGCAGGGGAAGACTGGTGCGAAACGAAGGATCGAGATTATTGGAGAGCTCAGAATTGTGATAGATCGAATCATGGCTCGAAAGGCTGGCTACAAAATCAGATCAACACGTCTTGTGGTAATCGACTCTGGACAGCCGATGACGACGAGCATGCTCAGGAAAAGATTTGATGACGCTAGGGAGGCAGCCGGGATTCCGAAAGCAGAATTTCAGATGCGGGATTTACGAGCAAAAGCGGCAACGGACAAAGAGGAGTCGACGGGGAGCATTCGCGAAGCTCGAGACCAGTTAGGGCATACAACTGTCGGGATGACGGAGCAGTACATTCGGATGCGTAAGGGCATGAAGGTAACCCCTACGAAGTGACCAACGGTTTCGAATTGCGGAAAAGATTTTCTGATTGCGGAAAAAAGAATTAAGGGCTTGCACGAGGTATCTCATGCAAGCCCTTGATATTCATGGTGCCCGAAGCCGGAATCGAACCGGCACGCCCTTACGAGCGGGGGATTTTAAGTCCCATGCGTCTACCAGTTTCGCCATTCGGGCGGTAGCGCGGTGTTGCTTTGTCCAGCCTTGCGGTTGCGATCCTGACAGGATGGTCGCTTGAAAAGCCGAGCGGGGAATATATACATCACGTCCCGGTGAAGCAAGTTTGGAGTGCGCGATTTGAGAACTAAATATCGCTGACCGCGGAAAATCAAAAAGCCTCAGAAATCAGGGAGCTACGGAGTTTGCTTGAAGTAGACGCCGAGGTTACTGGCAAATCGCAGCAACTAGTCTGGAAATCGGGGCGATAAACTCAAAAGAATCAGATGCTCACCATCACCTTAGCTGCACGGGTGACAGATATTTCATCGATTGAGATTATGAGCAGGCAACCCAGGACTGGACGGGATGTCTACGCTAAAGGATGGCGCCGAAATCAATAATCAAAGGGTAATCAGCACGCCCCCCCCCTTCAGCCACGATCACGCCTCACAGAACGTCACCAGAGCAGTGCTCAGGGATGTACAAGCAATCAGGAGATTTGATTCCATGCAAATGAGTGACACCGTTCTAAAAGCGTCTTTAAGCCAAGAGGAGCGCTCGGCGATTGCCGAGATCGAAGCAACTACCAACATCCTGCAGCTTGTCACCCGTCTGACCGGTACACGCTTCGCCGGTATCGCAAAATTCACTGAAACAGAGTGGATCGTTTGTTCGGCGTACGATCCGATTGAACTGGGAATAAATGTTGGCGATACGCTGGATCTGGAAACCACCCTTTGCAGTGAGTTTCGACGAAACCCTCAAGCCCTGTTCCTTCCACAAATCAGCCAGGATGGACGACTTTCGTCACGTCCTGTGGTGAAGCAGTATTCAATTGAAAGCTACGCAGGCGCGCCTGTTTTCCTGCCGGACGGGAGACTCTGGGGTGCCTTATGTGCTCTGGACTCAAGGGCTGTTCTGTTTGACAACCCCGATCTTGCAGAGACATTGACGCTGTTCGCGCGGCTCATTGGCTGCATCTTTTTCTCGAATCTCACGGTGGAAGGTGCCAGCCACATCCAGACCGGATCGTGCTTGACTGATTGACCCTCCGCAAACATGTGAATACCAGTTTTTTGCAGACAACAAAAAACCCCGTAGATCATTGATCTACGGGGCTTTTGATAGTGGAGGCCGAGGTCGGAATCGAACCGGCGTAGGTGGATTTGCAATCCACTGCATAACCATTTTGCTACTCGGCCTCAAAGTCTTTGCTGTCAGTAGCACAACAACAAACACTGTACAAATTGGAGCGGGAAACGAGACTCGAACTCGCGACCCCGACCTTGGCAAGGTCGTGCTCTACCAACTGAGCTATTCCCGCTTGGTGTGGCGCATTCTATAGAATTAAGATGCCCCGTCAACCCCTTGATTCAAAAAACTTTTATTTCTTTTCGACATCGGTCTTCAGGTGCGGCCAGGCAGCGCGAAGGTATTGAACCATCGACCACAGGGTAAGCCCTGCCGATACGATCAGCAGCGTATAACCGAGCACGACCCAGAAGCTGAATGCCTTTGGATGAGCCAGCAGAATCACCAGCGCGAGCATCTGCGCAGCGGTTTTCCATTTGCCCAGATTGGAAACGGCCACCTGCGCTCGTGCGCCGAGTTCGGCCATCCATTCGCGCAGGGCCGAAATCACGATCTCGCGACCGATGATGACCGCCGCTGGCAGCGTCAGCCAAAGATTGCCGTGTTCCTGCACCAGCAGGACCAGGGCAACAGCGACCATCAGCTTGTCGGCGACCGGATCGAGGAAGGCACCGAACGGTGTGCTTTGCTCCAATCGGCGCGCCAGATAACCATCGAGCCAGTCGGTTGCAGCCGCGAAGGCGAACACCGAAGCGGAGGCCATGTAACTCCACTCGTAGGGCAGATAGAACAGCAAAATAAAGATCGGGATGAGCAGGACGCGTAGAACGGTAATCAGATTAGGGATATTCATCGGCACAACTGGCTACGAGGTGAAGGGGCATTCTACTCACTATGCAGGTTCGCATAAATCGACTCAGCGAGCTTTTTACTGATCCCCGGGGCTTTGGCGATCTCTTCGATGCTTGCACGAGACAGCTCCTGCAATCCACCAAAATGTTTCAACAGGTCACGGCGGCGGGTCGGCCCTACCCCTGCCACGCCTTCCAGCGTTGAGGTTCGGCGGGTCTTGCCGCGACGAGCGCGGTGCCCCGTAATTGCGAAGCGGTGCGCCTCATCGCGGATCTGCTGAATCAGGTGCAAGGCGGGTGAATCGCCGCGCAAGGTGAACTCGTGGGCTGCATCATTCAGATACAACGTTTCGAAACCGGCCTTGCGCGTGGCGCCCTTGGCGACGCCTAACAGGATCAGATCCGGCACAGCCAGTTCGTTGAGCACATCACGGGCCATCGACAATTGACCCTTGCCACCGTCGACCAGCAGGATGTCCGGCAACTTGCCTTCGCCGTCCTTGAGTTTGCTGAACCGGCGGGTCAGCGCCTGGTGCATGGCCGCATAATCGTCGCCGGCGGTGACGCCTTCGATGTTGTAGCGGCGGTAATCCGACTTGATCGCACCTTCCGGCCCGAACACCACGCAGGAGGCAACCGTAGCTTCGCCGCTGGAATGACTGATGTCGTAGCATTCCAAACGTTGCGGCGGCTCATCCAGATTCAGCACTTCGGCCAGCGCGTCGAATCGCGCGGCGGTGTGCTGACGGTTGGCCAGACGCGCGCCCAAGGCTTGCTCAGCGTTGGTCACTGCCAGTTGCTGCCAGCGCGCACGGGTACCGCGCACCCGGTGACTGATGGCCAATTCGCGGCCGCGCAAGGTATGAATCCCTTCGATCAGCGCTGGAAAATCTTCGTGAACCACATTCACGATCAACTCGCTCGGCAAATCGCGCTCGGGGCTGCTGATGTAGTACTGGCCGAGAAACGCCGCCATGACTTCGGAAACGTCTTCCTCGATGCCGACCTGCGGGAAAAAATTCTTGCTACCCAGCACTCGCCCGCCGCGCACGCTGATCAGGTGGACACAGGCGCCGCCTGGGTTGACGAATGCGGCAATAACGTCGATATCGCCGGTTCCGCCTTCCATGCTTTGCTGGTCCTGCACCCGGCGCAGCAAGGCGATCTGGTCACGCAATTCGGCCGCGCGTTCGAATTCGAGATTGATCGCTGCCTCTTCCATCGCGGTGGACAGCTCATTAGTCAGCGCGTGGCTGCGACCTTCGAGGAACATCACCGAGTGGCGCACGTCTTCGGCGTAGACGTCAGGCTCGACCAAACCCACGCATGGTGCCTTGCAGCGTTTGATCTGGTATTGCAGGCACGGACGGGTGCGGTTCTTGTAATAGCTGTCTTCACACTGACGGACGAAAAAGGTTTTTTGCAGGATGCTCAGGCTTTCGCGAATGGCGCCGGCACTCGGATAGGGGCCGAAATACTTGCCCTTGGCCTTTTTTGCGCCGCGATGGATGCTCAGGCGCGGAAACTGTCCGTCGGAGAGAAACACGTACGGATAGGATTTATCGTCGCGCAGCAGGATGTTGTACGGCGGGCGCCACTCCTTGATCAGCGTCTGTTCCAGCAGCAGCGCTTCGGTTTCGTTGGCGGTGATGGTCGTCTCGACCTGAGCGATACGCCCGACCAGTGCAGCCGTTTTCGGCGCCAGCCCGGTCTTGCGAAAGTAGCTCGCCAGACGTTTCTTCAGGTTTTTCGCTTTGCCGACATAGAGCAGGCGCGCTTCGCTGTCGAACATGCGATAGACGCCGGGCCGACCGCTGACGGTCGACAGGAAAGCACTGGAATCAAATGTCTCGGTCATGGTCAGGCGCTGGCATCCACCATGCCGTGACGCACCGCGAGCAGTGTCAGCTCGACGTCGCTGCTGATCGAAAGCTTCTCGAAAATGCGGTAGCGGTAGGTGTTCACGGTTTTCGGCGACAGGCACAACTTGTCGGAAATGATCTGGACTTTCTGGCAGCCGACAATCATCAAGGCAATCTGGATTTCCCGCTCCGACAAGGCATCGAACGGCGAATCATTGGTTGGCTGGAATGATTTGATCGCCAACTGCTGAGCAATCTGCGGACTGATGTAACGCTGCCCGGCGAAAACCAGCCGAATGGCCTGAACCATTTCCGGCAGACCCGCCCCCTTGGTCAGGTAACCGGCGGCGCCGGCCTGCAGCAAATGCGTCGGGAAAGGGTCTTCCTCGCACACCGTAACGGCAACCACCTTGATGTCCGGGTGGCTGCGCAGCAGTTTTCGTGTGGCTTCGAGGCCGCCGATGCCGGGCATCTTGACGTCCATGAGCACTACGTCAGGCTTCAATTCACGGGCTTTGATCAGGGACTCTTCACCTGACTCGGCCTGACCCACCACCTGCAGGCCATCGATATCGGCCAGCATCCGTGTAATGCCTGTACGAACGAGATCATGGTCGTCGACCACTAGCACCCTAATCAAGCAGACACCTCGCGATATGGTCTTATTGGGATGCCGGACACCTTAGCAAAAAGTGCCAGACAGACCTAGCGGAAAGCCGCATTTAAAAAGTTTCAATTCGTCATTCAGGGCTTGCCGGCTGTGGGTTTCAGAGCACAGCTGTACTCAAATCGAGCTGCATTCTGAGGAAACACTCATCCCTGCCCACGATGTGCAGTCCTTTAGATGCATACAGTTTTTGCGCCGGGTTATTGTCAAACACTGTCAGCCGCAGTGCCGGTCGCCTTGCCTGCCGAGCCATCTCGACCACCTGATCAATGGCCCAGGACCCGGCGCCCTGCCCTTGCCACGGATGATCAATCTGCAATTCGCGTATGTACAGCGCTCGGGCATCCTGGCTCAGACTGACAAAGCCGATCAGCAGTTCATCCTGAAGGATCATCCAGTTCTCACGATGCTGCCAGCCTGCGTCGAATGCCTCGTCCTGCCACAACAGATCGTGGTCAATGTAATAACGCAGCATGTTGCGACAGGTCAGGTCCCGCGCAAAAGCAAGATCATCATGGGTGGCATGCCGAATTCGATAACTCATTCAGCTCTCTCCAATCGTAAAAATGTACTTTAACCAGATCGTTTGCCAGTGATAGCCGTTTCGCTCGGCACGCAATAGCATTTTCTGATTGCTGAGGCGTATCAGCGTCGAGTAAGCTCGGCGCATCCCTCGGAGACAGACCATGTTCAACGCCCCTTCACAGTCTTGCATCGCCAGCGCCTCGCGCTCGATTGCGGCTGCGTGGGTGAACGACGCCTGCGCTCCAGACGACTTTTATTTTGGGTATTGGTTTAGCCACTGGCGCGCCTGATACCCAAACGGCGCCCATGATAACGGGTCGCCTACCAGAGATTTCTCAACCCCCGGTCGGCCTCCCGACCGGGGGTTTTGTTTTTTCAGGCCCATCACTTTCAGCGACACACCACATTTCGAGGATTCCACCATGAACTACGCCACTTATTACCGTTACGACAGCTTTAGCGCCTGGCGATTTACCAGCCTCCGCTCGGGACAGCCTGCCGCCTCCGATCGGTCACCTACAGGTGGCAAACACACACGCCTAGCCAGTACGGCCATTTGTCGAACACCCCAGTAGGGCCGAGTGCGCGGGAAAAACCCGCCATCCGCCCAGGAAGACCGAACATGAACTCTTCAGTTTCCGCTTTGCCGCTGTCCACTCTCGACTCTGCCAACGAAGCGCTGACCCTGCGTCTGCCCAGTTCATTGCAGCTCAAACAGCAATTACCGCTCAGCCACTCCTTGCATCAGCAGGTCAATGCCCATCGCCAGGCGGTGCGCGCCATCCTCGACGGTGAAGACCCGCGCCTGCTGGTCATCGTTGGCCCCTGCTCTATCCATGATCCGCAGTCGGCAATCGAATACGCCAGCAAACTCGCTCGCCTGGCCGAAGATGTCAGCGGTGAAATGCTGCTGGTCATGCGTGCCTACGTCGAAAAGCCGCGAACGACGATCGGCTGGAAAGGTCTGGCCTACGATCCGCATCTGGACGGCACTGACGATATGGCAGCCGGTCTGACGCTGTCGCGCGAACTGATGCTGGAAATGATCCGGCTCGGACTACCGGTCGCTACCGAACTCCTGCAACCCATGGCCGCCAACTACTTTGATGACCTGCTGAGCTGGGTGGCCATTGGTGCGCGCACCACCGAATCGCAAATCCACCGCGAAATGGCCAGCGGCCTGAACATGCCGGTGGGCTTCAAGAACGGCACCGACGGCGGCGCCGCCGTTGCTGTCGACGCCATGCGCTCGGCAGCCCATCCGCATCGGCACTTCGGCGTCGACAGCCAAGGGCATCCGGCGATCGTGCAGACAGCCGGCAACGCTGACACCCACATCGTGCTGCGCGGTGGCCATCAAGGGCCGAACTACGATGCAACCAGCGTGGCCAACATCAGCGCCGAGCTCAGCAGACTGAAGATCCCCAGCCGGATCATGGTCGATTGCAGCCATGCCAACAGCGGCAAGGATCCACTGCGCCAGCCAGCAGTCTTCAATGACGTCCTTGAACAACGCCTGCGGGGAAACCACTCGCTGATCGGCATGATGCTGGAATCTCACCTGTTCGAAGGCTGCCAGCCGCTGAGCAGCTCTCTGCGCTACGGCGTATCGATCACCGACGGCTGCCTCGGCTTCGATGCAACTGAGCGATTGCTGACCGATGCCGCACGACGCGTCGCGCAAGCCGAACGTTGATCGAACCGCCCTCCCGCTCATTCAAAGCGCGGAGGGCCGGCATTCACTGGCAAAGCCTCCACGCTGATTTGCCTAACGGGGGATTGCTGACTGACATCGTCCAGACGCTCCACGGTGTAGGCGATCTGCACCGTTGTGCCGTGATGCTCACGCCAGAACCGGTGAGGGACGATGAAACACACCGCTTGACCAGCCGTCTCCCGCGTAATTTCAAGATCATCCCGGTGACTGAAGAACTCACCGTCACACTTGAGATAGACCAACTCATCCTCTTGCACCTGCGCCCCTTCGATGAGAACGGAAACGCCGTCGACCGAATCCTTCAGTGACAACACGTTTTCAACTGCCTCAACGACATCTGGCGCAGGCAATTGCGCACGCACTGCAGGCCCGAGGAAAACCGTGGCAGGCTCGGACGCTCGAACCGTTCCACAGCGCTGTTCGACACGGTAGGCGACGACCACTTCACCACCTCGGTGAGCTTCGATGTAGCTACCCGGCACCCAGAACGACAGGCATTGCGCGACGGAGTAGGCCTCCACGTTCAATGAGTCGGTAAAGATCTCGGGCGAGGTATCGCCGTGCCAGGACAACATCACCCGATCGCCCGCCGACATCCTCGCGTAAGGCTGCAGAGTCACCAGGGTGCCCTCGGCCACTCGCGATGGCTCCAGCGCTCCGTTTACCGAGCCTTCGATCTGTGGCGCCAACAATTGCGTGCGTATGTCGCCCACAGACAGTTGCAGGCGTGCAGATTCCACTGCCTTGGGCGCGGACGCACTTTGCAGTGTCCAGTAAACCTCCAGCGAGCCTCCATCCAGCGCAGCCACATGCATGGCCTTGATGACGAAGATTACGTCCCTGCCGACCTGAGCCTGGCTGATGAATCGAACACTCTCGTATTGATAGGTGAAGCCTTCGATATCCAGCCCCTCCCAATACAGCGTCAGCTGATCGCCGCAGCTCATGTTGGCATAAGGAGAAATGCGAACGATGGCTTTGACCAGTGAAGGATCCAACACGCTCCCGCTGAGCCCGTCAATCATCGGCGCGACAAGAGTTTCGATGGCCACTTCGGCAACCATCGGCTGACGCATCCGCCAGCAAAACTCGACTTCATGGCTATTCATTTTCGTTTCCACTCCCTGGAAAACGTGCCGCCCCGAATGGCGACACTGACATCTACATTGAGGACTTCTTTGAATGTTCTTGATGTCAGCCGAATACACCGCGACGACGGCGCAAGCGCTACTCGCAAGGTAGGCAACCGGGGAGTTCGCGCTGTTATGCCGACAAACGACCCACTGAACTTCCGATTCGGATTTCACAGCTCTCCGAAATTTCGTACGCCTCGTAGTCCATTTTCAAACACAACGCGAAGCCTCTTCGTACTTCCTCAGCGACAGGGGTGTTTTAGAGTGGCTCGGTGATTTCCCGATGAACTTCTACGAAAAAGGTAAGAACATGCAACGGAATGCTACAACTCGTTATCCCATCCTGTTGGTCCACGGTCTGTTCGGGTTCGAGCGTATCGGTCATTTCGAGCTGTTCCATGACGTCAAATCCGCGCTGAAAGCGGCTGGCTGTCGATTGTTTGTTCCACACCTTTCGGCCACCCATGACAATGAAATGCGGGGTGAGCAATTACTGTCACAGATGGCCTGCGTGCTGCGAGGCACAGGAGCGAAGAAAGTCAACCTTATAGGACACAGTCAAGGTGCACTCGCTGCACGTTATGCGGCAGCGCTTGCACCAAACGTCGTCGCTTCAGTCACCTCCGTCAGTGGTCCGAACCATGGTTCGGAGCTCGCCGACTTCCTGCGCAAGGCACTGGTCCCGGGCAAGCTGCCGGAGGTCGTTGCACAAAACGTGGCGACGCAATTTGCCGATTTGTTGTCGCTGCTCAGTGGCAGCGTGGCACTGCCACAGAATGCGGTGGCTGCTCTCAACGCACTGACCACCGTCGGCGTCGGGCAATTCAATGACAAATTCCCACAAGGACTGCCACACACCTGGGGCGGTCACGGCCCGGAGCAAGTCAACGGCGTGCGCTATTACTCGTGGAGCGGAGTTGTTGCGCAATCCAGGCTGCCGGCGCTGGATCCGGTTCAAGCAACCTGCCGCGTCCTGTCGCAGTATTTCACCACCGAACCCCAGCAGAATGACGGCTTCGTCGGACGCTTCAGTAGCCATCTCGGCCAAGTGATCCGCTCTGATTATCCAATGGATCACCTGGCTAGTTTGCGGCGCAGCCCGGAAGTAACCGCGTCTTCGCCGGACCCTATCGAGCTGTACGTCGAGCATGCCCGGCGCCTGCGTGCGGCGGATCTTTGAGTAGAGTCAGGGAATCAGAATGGAACTTTGCCGAGAATTCACCGACTGATTCCGGTACGCTCCACCTTTTATTGAAACAGTTCGGAGAATTCCCCATGGCCAAAGCCACTGCCCGCCACATCCTGGTTTCCAGCGAAGACAAGTGCAACGAACTCAAGGCTCAGATCGAAGCCGGCGCCGATTTTGCTGAAGTCGCCAAAGCCAACTCCAGCTGCCCATCCAGCCGTCAGGGCGGTGACCTGGGTTCGTTCGGTCCTGGCCAGATGGTCAAGGAATTCGACACCGTGGTGTTCAGCGCGCCGATCAACGTCGTGCAAGGCCCGGTGAAGACCCAGTTCGGTTACCACCTGCTGGAAGTCACCAGCCGTCAGGACTGATTCGTCGTCCTGTTGCTGACAACGGCCCACCCTTTGGTGGGCCGTTGTGTTTCGGTTACATATACGGCTGGCGAGTGGCGCGCCGCTCGCGTACAACTTGCGCTTATCGATTTTGCGTTCCAAGGCTGACGATGCGACTGGTTTTCCCCACACTGATGCTCACCGCCCTCGCCCTGCTCACGGGTGCCGCCGGTGCGACCGCTGCCCCGCAACACGCACTGACCGTTTACGGCGAACCGGCCAAATACCCCGCCGGCTTCGGCCATTTCGACTACACCAATCCGCAGGCGCCGAAGGGTGGGACGATGCGGCGCTCGGCAATCGAAATCGGCCACTTCGATCATCTGCTGCCCTATATAGACAAAGGCATCGGCGTGACGCAGATCGACGGCCTGCTGTATTCGCCGCTGGCCCAGCGCTCGCTGGATGAGCCCTACACGGTGTACGGTCTGGTGGCGGAGAAAATGGAACGCTCGGACGACGGTCTGTCGCTGCGCTTCTTCATCAATCCGAAGGCGCGTTTTGCCGATGGCAAACCGATCACCGCCGAGGACGTTTGCTACACCTACAACCTGCTGATGACCCAGGGCAGCCTGCGTTATCGCACCCAGTTTGCCGACGTCAAAGGCGTCGAGATCGAGGCGCCGCTGACCGTGCGCTTCGACTTCAAAAGCAACGAAAACCGCAGCCTGCCCCTGGATATCGCGACCCTGCCGGTGTTCCCCGAACACTGGTGGAAGAGTCGCGATTTCGCCGGCGGCGGTGGTTATGAGCCGCCGCTGGGCAGCGGGCCGTACCGGGTCGGCAAGGTCGACTCCGGGCGCAGCATCACTTTCGAACGCAATGGCGACTGGTGGGGCAAGGACCTGCCGGTCAGTCGTGGCCTGTACAACTTCGACCATTTCAGTATCGAGTATTTCGGCGACACCGATGTCGCCCGTCAGGTGCTGCGTGGCGGTGCCTATGACTACAACCGCGAGTTTTCCGCGACCGGCTATTCGATCGGCTACGACAGTCCCGCCCTCAGCGATGGCCGTTTACAGAAGGCCCACCTCGCCACTGAAGCGCCGCAATCGGCCCAGGGTTTCGTGTTCAATCTGCAAAAGCCGATGTTCCAGGACCGCCGGGTACGCCAGGCGCTGGCGATGCTCTGGGACTTCGAATGGAGCAACCGGCAGATGATGCGCAACGTCTATATCCGCCAGCAGAGCTACTTTTCCAATACCGATCTCGCCGCCCGGCAGTTGCCCGACGCTCAAGAGCTGAAGATTCTCGAACCGCTGCGCGGTCAGGTGCCTGAGGAAGTGTTCAGTAAAGTCTTCGAGGCGCCGAAGACCGACGGCAGCGGCATCATCCGTGACAAGCAGTTGCAAGCCCTGCAACTGCTCGAGCAGGCCGGCTGGAAACCGGATGGCGATCAACTGGTCAACGGCGCCGGCGAGCCGCTGAGCTTCACTTTTCTGGTCAGCCAGAACGGCATGGACCGCCTGCTGTTGCCCTACAAGCGCACGCTGAAGCAGATCGGCATCGAGCTGAATATCCGTCGCATCGACGCCTCGCAATACGTCAATCGCCTGATGAGTCGCGACTACGACATGATCGTCACCGGCTACCCCGTTACCACTTCTCCGGGCGGTGAGTTGCTCAACTATTTCGGCTCGGCAGCGGCCAACGATCCGGGCGCGAACAATTACATGGTGTTGAAAAACCCGGCGGTCGACACCTTGATCAACGGCCTGATCCGCGCCTCTACTCAGTCGGACATGCTGCATTACGCCCATGCGCTGGACCGGGTGCTGCAATGGAATTACTACTGGATTCCCAACTATTACCCGCCGGGCACTTCGACCGTGTGGTGGAACCGCTTCGGCATTCCCACGGTGCAGGCGAGCAATGACGAAGCCATCGAGAGCTGGTGGGAAATCAGCCGCACGCCACTGACCAATCAGCAGATGACCGCCGAGAAAATCAGTCGCGGCAGACCCGGAGGGCCGCACTGATGTGGGGTTACATACTGCGGCGCCTGCTGCTGATCATTCCGACGCTCGTGATCATCCTGCTGGTCAATTTCGTCATCATCCAAGCCGCGCCCGGCGGACCAGTGGAACAAGCCATCGCCCATCTGCAAGGCATTGGCGGCGCCAGTGTCGGCGGCGGAGCCGGCGAGACATCGAGCAACGCTTCGCGCGCCAGCCGTGGCCTCGATCCGCAATTGATCAAGGACATTGAAAAACAGTACGGCTTCGACAAACCGGCCCACGAGCGCCTGTGGCTGATGCTGAAGAATTACGCGCAATTGGACTTCGGCAAGAGCTTCTTCCGTGGTGCAACAGTCACCGACCTGATTCTGGAAAAGATGCCGGTGACCATTTCGCTCGGATTGTGGGCGACGCTGATCACCTATCTGGTGTCGATCCCGCTGGGCATCCGCAAGGCTGTGCACCACGGCAGCCATTTCGACATCTGGAGCAGCACGGCGATCATCATCGGTTACGCCATGCCGGCGTTTCTGTTCGCGATGTTCCTGATCGTGGTATTCGCCGGCGGTACTTCGTTGAACTGGTTTCCGGTGCGCGGACTGGTTTCGGACAACTTCGAATCGCTATCGACCCTGGGCAAGATCGCCGATTACTTATGGCATCTGGTGCTGCCGGTCACCGCGCTGGTGATCGGTGGATTCGCGACCTTGACGATCCTTACAAAAAACTCGTTCCTCAATGAAATCACCCGACAGTATGTAGTAACGGCTCGCGCCAAAGGCTTGAGCGAACGCCGCGTGCTGTACGGACACGTGTTTCGCAACGCCATGCTGTTGGTGGTCTCGGGGATACCTCAGGCGTTCATCAGTGTGTTTTTCGCCGGCTCACTGCTGATCGAAGTGATCTTCTCCCTCGATGGCCTTGGGCGCATGAGTTACGAAGCAGCGGTATCGCGGGACTATCCAGTGGTGTTCGGTTCGCTGTTCATCTTCACCCTGTTCGGCCTGCTGATAAAACTGATCGGCGACCTCTGCTACACCCTGGTCGACCCGCGTATCGACTTTGCCGCGAGGAATGCCTGATGTTCAAGCTCTCGCCTTTGGGTCGTCGCCGTTTCGAACGCTTCAAGAAAAACCGTCGTGGCTGGTGGTCGCTGTGGCTGTTCATCGGCCTGTTCCTGCTGACGCTGGGTGGCGAATTGATCGCCAACGACAAACCGTTGATGGTCAGTTATCAGGGCCAATGGTACTTCCCGGTGTTCAAGCGCCATACCGAACAGGAGTTCGGCGGGCAACTGCCGTTCCAGGCCGATTACCGCAGCGATTACGTGCAGAATCTGATTCGCAAGGACGGCGGCTGGTTGCTGTTCCCGCCGATTCCGTTCAGCGACGACACGCCCAACTATGACCTGAACAAACCGGCGCCGAGTCCGCCGACTTCGGTCAATTGGCTGGGCACCGACGATCAGGCGCGCGATGTGCTGGCGCGGGTCATCTTTGGTGCTCGGGTATCGATTCTGTTTGCCCTGATGCTGACTTTCGTCAGCGCGCTGATCGGCATCGCCGCCGGCGCATTGCAGGGGTATTACGGTGGCTGGGTCGACCTGCTCGGACAGCGCGTGCTGGAAGTCTGGTCGGGGCTGCCAGTGTTGTATCTACTGATCATCCTTTCCGGGTTCGTAGAGCCGAATTTCTGGTGGCTGCTGGGGATCATGGCGCTGTTTTCCTGGTTGGCGCTGGTGGACGTGGTGCGCGCCGAGTTCCTGCGCGGGCGCAATCTGGAATACGTCAAAGCCGCACGCGCCCTGGGCCTGACTGACCGCAAGGTGATCTTCCGGCACATCCTGCCCAACGCAATGAACGCGACGCTCAGCTACCTGCCGTTCATTCTGACCGGCGCCATTTCAACGCTGACCGCGCTGGATTTCCTCGGCTTCGGCATGCCGGCCGGCAGTGCCTCGCTGGGCGAACTGATCGGTCAGGGCAAGCAGAACCTGCAAGCGCCGTGGCTCGGGTTGACCGCGTTCTTTACCCTGGCGTTGATCCTTTCGTTATTGGTATTCATCGGCGAAGCGTTGCGCGACGCTTTTGACCCTCGATCCTGAAGCGTGACCATGACAGAAAACCTGATTGAAATCCGCAACCTCAATGTCGCCTTCCATGGCCAGACCGTGGTGCGTGACCTGTGCCTGGATATCCGCCCCGGTGAGTGCCTGGCACTGGTGGGCGAATCGGGCTCGGGGAAATCGGTGACCGCGCATTCGATCCTGCAACTGTTACCTGAGAGCGAGGCGCAAACCCGTGGCAGCATCCGCTATCGCGGGCAAGAATTGCTCGGTGCTGATCCGAAGGTCTTGCGAGAACTGCGCGGCAATCGCATCGCCATGATCTTTCAGGAGCCGATGACTTCGCTCAATCCGTTGCACACCATCGAAAAACAGATTGGCGAAACCCTGTTGCTGCACCGCGGCCTCGGCGGCAAGCAAGCCCAGCAGCGCATTCTCGAATTGCTCGGACTGGTCGGTATTCAGAAGCCCAAGGAGCGTTTGAAAGCCTATCCGCATCAGCTCTCTGGCGGGCAACGGCAACGGGTGATGATCGCCATGGCCCTGGCCTGCGAACCGGAGTTGTTGATTGCCGACGAGCCGACCACGGCGCTGGATGTCACCGTGCAGCGCAAGATTCTCTTGCTGCTCAAGTCCCTGCAACAGCGGCTCGGCATGTCGCTGCTGCTGATCAGTCACGATCTCAATCTGGTTCGCAGCATCGCGCAGCGGGTGTGCGTGATGAAGGCTGGCGAGATCGTCGAGCAGGCGCCCTGTGAAACCCTGTTTACCGAACCCAAACACCCTTACAGCTGCGTGCTGTTGAACGCAGAGCCGGAAGGTGAAGCCCTGCCCCGTGACGAACGCGAAAATGTGCTGGAGGTCGCTGATCTGCGCGTCGATTTCCAGGTCGGCGGCGGGCTGTTCAGGCGCAAGCAGTATCTGCGCGCTGTCGATGGCATCAGTCTGAATATTCAGCGCGGCAAGACCTTGGGCATAGTTGGCGAATCCGGTTCAGGCAAGTCGACGCTGGGTCAGGCGATCCTGCGCTTGCTGGATTCCGAGGGCAGCATTCGCTTTCAGGGCGAAGCGCTGGATGGCCTCAATCAAAAGCAATTGCGGCCGTGGCGGCGGCAGATGCAGGTGGTTTTTCAGGATCCGTTTGGCAGCCTCAGCCCGCGCATGTCGGTGGCACAGATCATCAGCGAAGGTCTGGAAGTGCATTGCGAGTCGACCGCTAATGAATGTGATGAGCAAGTGATTCGCGTGCTCAAGGAAGTCGGCCTCGACCCGGAAAGCCGCCATCGCTACCCGCATGAATTTTCCGGCGGCCAACGCCAGCGCATCGCCATCGCCCGGGCTCTGGTGCTCAAACCCGCGCTGATCCTGCTCGATGAACCGACCTCGGCCCTCGATCGCACCGTACAGAAACAAGTGGTCACCCTGCTCCGTGATTTGCAGGAAAAATACGGTTTGACCTACCTGTTTATCAGCCATGATTTGGCTGTGGTGCGCGCGTTGGCCCACGACATGATCGTGATCAAGGACGGTCAGGTGGTCGAGCGTGGTGCCAGTCACGACGTGTTTGACAACCCGCAGCATCCCTACACCAAAGAGCTGTTGGCGGCGGCGCATCCGGGGTAGGTTTTTTTCTGCTTATTCTCGGCGCGGCATTCGCGAGCAGGCTCACTCCCACATTGGAATGCAGCCCCCTGTGGGAGCGAGCCTGCTCGCGAAGGGACCGGTACCGGCAACAAACAATCAGGATCAGCCTCCATGAACACCACCGAAAGCCTCAAGGACTACCAACGGGTGCGCACCCTGGCGATCCGTTCGCTGTTCGAGATCATCGAGCAATCCAGTGAGGGCACGGTGATTGTTGACCGCGATGCGAATATCGTCTGGATGAACGAACGCTACGCCCGGCGCTTCGGTCTGGATTCAGCGGCAGGCGCTATCGGCAAACCCTGCGAAAGCGTGATCCCCGGCAGCCTGCTGCGCGAGGTGGTACGCACCGGTCGGCCGATTCTGCTGGACATGCAGGACACCCCAAAAGAACCGCTGGTGGTGATGCGCCTGCCGATCCACGACGATGCCGGCAGCGTGATCGGCGCCATCGGTTTTGCCCTGTTCGACGAGTTGCGCACGCTGTCGCCGATGCTCAAGCGCTACCTGAGCATGCAGGAAGAACTCGCCTCGACCCGCTCGCTACTGCGTGCGCGGCAGACCAAATACAACTTCGCCCACTTCATCGGTACCAGCGCTGCCAGCCTTGAAGTCAAACGCCGTGCGCGGCGCAGTGCCAGTGCTGATTCGCCGGTTCTGCTGCTGGGGGAAACCGGCACCGGTAAAGAGTTGCTTGCTCAAGCGATCCACAGCGCCTCACCCCGCGCACACAAAGCCTTCGTCAGCATCAACAGCGCGGCAATTCCCGAGGCGCTGCTGGAAGCCGAGTTCTTTGGCACGGCACCCGGCGCCTTTACCGGCGCTGACCGCAAGGGCCGCACCGGTAAATTACAAATCGCTCAGGGTGGCACGCTGTTTCTCGATGAGATCGGCGATATGCCGCTGCCGCTGCAAAGCAAACTGCTGCGCGTGTTGCAGGAAAAGGAGTTCGAGCCGGTCGGCTCCAATGAAGTGATTCAGAGCGATGTGCGGGTAATCGCCGCGACGTCGACGGATTTGCAGGCGGCGATCAAGCGCGGCGAATTTCGCGCCGATTTGTACTACCGCCTCAACGTACTGCCGATCCAGGTGCCGCCGCTGCGTGAACGTCTCGACGATTTGCCGGCGCTGAGCGAGGCGATTCTCGAAGAACTGCGCAGCCAGCATGAACTGCACCGCGATGCGCTGGCGTTGCTCGGCCAGCATGCCTGGCCGGGCAACATCCGTGAGTTGCGCAATGTGCTGGAGCGGGCGGCGTTGCTCAGTGATGATCTGATGCTGACCGAGCAGGATATTCGCGGCGCGATTGGCACGTTTACTCCGGTTGAGCGAACGTCCGAGCCGAGCATGCAAGCCTCCGCTGGGGAGACATTTGCACAGGCGCGGGCGCGGTTTGATCGGCAGTTGATCGAGTCGACCCTGGCGCAATGCGCGGGAAAAGTGCCGGAGGCGGCGGTTCGACTGGGGCTGGGGCGGTCGACGCTGTACAAAAAAATGGCTGCGCTGGGGATCGTTGAGTCTACATATAGAGACATCCGATCTCCATTTTAAGACTAGAGCAAAAGCTTCGCGAGCAGGCTCGCTCCCACAGGGGAATGCATGACCAATGTGGGAGCGAGCCTGCTCGCGAAGGCGCCGGCCCACTCAAAGAAAATCTCAACTAAGAGACAAAAACAGCTACCAGAACGCGACCCGGATCAAATTTCGTTATATTTCAACCAGTTAGGAGATTGGCACAAATCTCGCTAACCCACTCTCCACACCCGTTCCACCCACAAAAATAACAATCCTGGAGAGACACACCATGAGTGTGATCATTGCCTTGGCAGCCCTGACGCTGCTGATGCTCGCCGCCTACCGTGGCTACAGCGTCATCCTCTTTGCCCCGATCGCCGCCCTCGGCGCGGTCCTGCTCACCGATCCGTCCGCCGTTGCCCCTGCGTTCACCGGGGTGTTCATGGACAAGATGGTCGGTTTCATCAAGCTCTATTTCCCGGTATTCCTGCTCGGCGCGGTGTTCGGCAAGCTGATCGAGCTGTCGGGTTTCTCGCGCTCGATCGTGGCCGCTGCGATTCGCTTGCTCGGGACTAAACAAGCGATGCTGGTGATCGTGCTGGTCTGCGCCCTGCTGACTTATGGCGGCGTGTCGTTGTTCGTCGTCGTCTTCGCTGTTTACCCGTTTGCAGCGGAGATGTTCCGCCAGAGCAATATTCCCAAACGTCTGATCCCGGCGACCATTGCCCTCGGTGCATTCTCGTTCACCATGGACGCCCTGCCCGGCACGCCGCAGATCCAGAACATCATCCCCAGCACCTTCTTCAACACCACCGCATGGGCGGCGCCGTGGCTGGGGGTGATCGGCACGATTTTCGTGTTCTGCGCCGGCATGCTGTTTCTGCAGCGCCAACGCAACAAGGCGCAACGTGCCGGCGAAGGTTACGGCACTGAACTGCGCAACGAACCGGAAACCGCCGAAGACCTGAAGCTGCCCAACCCGTGGATTGCCCTGTCGCCATTGCTGGCGGTGGGCATCATGAACCTGCTCTTCACCCAGTGGATTCCGCAGTGGTACGGCAAGACCCACAGCCTGGCACTGCCGGGCATGGCCGCGCCGGTCACCACCGAAATCGCCAAGCTCACGGCGATCTGGGCGGTGCAGGCGGCGTTGCTGGTCGGCATCCTCATGGTCCTGGCGTTCGGTTTTAAGGCGATCAAAAGCAAGCTCGCCGAAGGCAGCAAAAGCGCGGTCAGCGGTGCGTTGCTCGCAGCCATGAACACCGCGTCTGAATACGGCTTTGGTGCGGTAATCGCTTCGCTGCCGGGCTTTTTGGTGCTGGCCGACTGGCTCAAGCAGATTCCCAATCCGTTGGTCAACGAAGCGATCACCGTGACGCTGCTCGCCGGCATTACCGGATCGGCGTCGGGCGGCATGAGCATCGCGCTGGCGGCGATGTCCGAGCAGTTCATCAGTGCGGCGCACGCGGCGAATATCCCGCTGGAAGTGCTGCACCGCGTGGCCGCGATGGCCAGCGGCGGCATGGACACCCTGCCGCACAACGGCGCGGTAATCACGTTGCTGGCGGTGACCGGACTGACCCACCGCGAAGCCTACAAAGACATTTTCTGTATTACGCTGATCAAGACCCTGGCGGTTTTCGTGGTGATCGGCACTTTCTACGCCACTGGCATTGTGTGAGGTATTCATGACCACTCTTTCCGGCAAGACAGCGTTGGTAACCGGCTCCACCAGCGGCATCGGCCTGGGCATCGCGCTGACTCTCGCGAAAGCGGGCGCCAACCTGATTCTCAATGGCTTCGGCGATGCCTCGAAGGTGATCGCCGACGTCGCTCAGTACGGCGGCAAGGTCGGCCATCATCCCGCCGATGTCAGCGACCCGGCACAGATTGCCGACATGGTCGCCTACGCCGAGCGCGAGTTTGGCGGCGTCGACATTCTGGTCAACAACGCCGGCATTCAGCACGTTGCGGCCGTAGAAGAGTTCCCTGTTGAGCGCTGGGATTCGATCATCGCGATCAACCTGTCATCGGTATTCCACAGCACGCGGTTGAGCCTGCCGGGCATGCGCAGCAAGAACTGGGGGCGCATCATTAATATCGCCTCGGTGCACGGCCAGGTCGGCTCCACCGGCAAAGCCGCGTACGTTGCCGCCAAGCATGGCGTGATCGGCCTGACCAAAGTAGTCGGGCTGGAAACCGCGACCAGCAATGTCACCTGCAATGCGATCTGTCCGGGTTGGGTGCTGACGCCGCTGGTGCAGAAGCAGATCGATGATCGCGCGGCCAAGGGTGTCGATCCGCAGCAGGCGCAGCATGATCTGCTGGCGGAAAAACAGCCGTCGCTGGAGTTCGTTACACCGCAGCATCTGGGTGAGCTGGTGTTGTTCTTGTGCAGTGAAGCCGGCAGCCAGGTGCGCGGCGCGGCGTGGAATATTGATGGTGGCTGGCTGGCGCAATAAACACCTGGCCATTGTGGGAGCGAGCCAGCTCGCGAATCCGATAAGAAGAGGCAAACCCATGTCCGACATCCTCTGGCAACCCGACGCCCAGCGTATCGCCGGTTCGCGTATGGACGTTTTCCGGCGCGAAATCAATCAGCGGCATTCGCTTAAGCTCGACGACTTCCCTGCCCTGCACCAATGGAGCATCGATCAGCGCCCGGCGTTCTGGCAGGCGATCGTCGATTTCTTCGACATCCGCTTCCACTCTCAGCCCGACGCCATCTTGCGTGAAGGTGCAGAAATGCCCAGCGCCGAGTGGTTCCCCGGCGCGACGCTGAACTTCGCTGAACACCTGCTGCGCCGCCGCGACGATGCCGTGGCGGTGGTTGCTGTGGCGGAAAACGGCCAGCGCGAACAACTGACCTGGGCCGAACTGGCCGAACACGTCGCCGGTTTTCAGGCGAGCCTGCGCGCGGCGGGCGTTGACCGGGGTGATCGCGTGGCGGCTTGCATGCCCAACACCTGGCAAACCCTGGTGGCGATGTTGGCCACCACCAGCCTCGGCGCGATCTGGTCCTGCTCGTCGCCGGACTTCGGCACCCACGGCGTGATCGATCGCTTTGGCCAGATCGAACCGAAAGTGCTGCTCACCTGCGCCGGTTATCAATACGCCGGAAAAATCCTGGATCAGACCGCCAAGCTCAACGAAATCCTGATACAGCTGCCGTCGCTGCAGCAGTTGATCATCGTCCCGTACGCCCGTCCGCAAGCGCGCATCGAGGATTATCAAACCCACGCTGATGTCTGCTTGTGGGAAGACTTCTATCAACCCGACGGCGAACCGGTTTTCACCCCGGTGCCGTTCAATCATCCGCTCTACGTGCTGTACTCCAGCGGTACCACTGGCGTGCCGAAATGCATCGTCCACAGCACCGGCGGTGTGCTGCTGCAACACGTCAAGGAACATGGTTTGCACTGCGACCTCGGTCCCGGTGACCGCTTGTTCTACTACACGACCTGCGGCTGGATGATGTGGAACTGGCTGGTTTCAGCGCTCGCGGTTGGCAGCGCCGTGGTGCTCTACGACGGCTCGCCGTTTTATCCGGACCATCAGCGCTTGCTCGATCTGATCGACGATGAACGCATCAGCGTGTTTGGCACCAGTCCGAAATTCCTCGCGACGCTGGAAAGCAGCGGCGCCAGGCCCCGCGAAAGTCATGACTTGAGCAGCTTGAAAACCCTGCTGTGCACGGGCTCGGCTTTGTCACCGCAAAGCTACGATTTCGTTTACCGCGACTTCAAAACCGAGGTGTGCCTGGCCTCGATGTCCGGTGGTACCGACATCGTTTCGTGCTTCGTCAATGGCAACCCACTGTCAGCGGCACGTCGCGGAGAAATCATGGGCAAGAGCCTGGGCATGGCCGTCGAGGTGTGGAACGACGCTGGCCAGCCGGTGATCGGTGAGAAAGGTGAACTGGTCTGCACACGGCATTTCCCGGCGATGCCGATCGGCTTGTGGAATGACCCCGACGGCTCAAAACTCCGCCAGTCCTACTTCAGCCTGTTCCCCGGCGTCTGGGCACAAGGTGATTACGCCGAACAGTTGCCCCACGGCGCGATGATGATCCATGGCCGCTCGGATGCGGTACTGAACCCGGGCGGCGTGCGTATCGGCACGGCGGAAATCTATCGTCAGGTCGAGAAAATCACCGAGGTACTGGACAGCGTCGCCATCGGTCAGCAGTGGCAGGATGATGTGCGGGTCGTGCTGTTCGTGCGTTTGCGCGATGGGGTCGAACTCGATCAAGGACTCGAACAGCGAATCCGCGAGGTGATCCGCGCCAATACCACGCCGAGGCATGTCCCGGCGCGGATTGTTGCAGTGACGGACATACCGCGCACCATCAGCGGCAAAGTCGTGGAGCTGGCGGTGCGTGATGTCGTGCATGGAAGGCCGGTAAAAAACACCGATGCACTGGCCAATCCCGAAGCGCTGGAGCAGTTTCGGGAACGGCCGGAACTGGCTGATTGAAATCGGCACTGACGCCCTCATCCGACAGGCTGGCGGCAGTGCTTTTCATCAACGAGGTTTGTTCAAGGTAATGACCACCGGCTCGCCAATCGCCCGGCCTGCACTGGCCTCGAGCGCACTGGCAAGAACAGTCATGTTTTGATCGAAAGTGACCTCGTCAGTGATCAGTTGACTCAGCAATGAGGTGACCAGCGTGAGCGAGTCGGCGTTTTCGAAGGCTCTGGACGGCGCATGACAATCAGTGCCGCTCTGCGACTGCGCCAGGCAACCTGCCCCCAGATTGAGCAATACGGACACATCCAGCTGCTGTCCGCTGTCACTGGCATGCACGGCGTCGGTGGCATAACCGACATCGTCGGTTTGTGCGCTGGCGTGGAACAGCTCATGAATCAGGTCGTCGGCGATCACATCGTGGTTCAGACCCATGCTGACGAAGTGTCGATTGAAGTTTTTCGTGTAGACCTCAACAAACGCTATAGCGCAATCACCGCTCGAACCCGCGTCTTTCCAGCGCTGGTAATTGTTTGCATCGAACGATGCCAGGGTGTCGTTGATCTTGAGGCCGTCGAGAACCATGTTGCTCAAGGAGAAACCGGCGAAATCGAAGCGGATCAAACGCAAGTAGTTCACCAGCCGATCAGTGGACACCTGAGAAGCATCGCCGAACACGATCTTCATCAGCGCGTCGCGATCGCGTTTGAAATCATGACGGTTGAAGATTTCCAATGCGTTGTCGATCTTGGCCCGTGCACGGGGCAGGCTTTGCTCGATGAACTTGCGCGTGTAACTGAGCGGCAACGTGCGCGGCGAAGCAGGCAGCTGCAAGGGGGCTTGATACACAAAACCCTCCAGAGACTTGCCCCACAAGTTGCCGCGTCGATTCAGCGAGTACCATTTGTCACCACTGCGCGCGGCCAGCACGGCGACGGCTTCATGCGTAGCCCCGCGTGGCCGCCAGCTCCCCAACCCGAATTGCGCGTTATCGGCCGCTTCAAGCAGATCATAGGATTGCCGGCGACCGCTGATCCTGTGCAATTGCCCCCTGGCCAGAGTAATCAGGTCATGAGTGTTCTTGTTGAACCGCAGCAGGCCCTTGTGTACCAGTTTACCGCCCGCCTGCAGACCAGAGGGCACACCGTCGAAGGGATTGAAAAGCGAGATGGCCGAAGTAAACGCCAGCCGGGTGAAACGCGCGGCCTTGGCAGTAGTGGAAATGGCCCTGGTGGAAATACTCAGCGCCTTCGAGCTGGCGCCAGCCACTGTTCCCACCAGGCCGATGCCGTCCATCAAACATCCGTAAACCCCGTCCACCATCTTGTTGTGTTCGCCCGAGGCGATGTCCTCGATGCATTTTTTGAACGGCACCAACAGGTCGATAAAGTAAGTCAGCAAGCGTTCGCCCTCTTCCCGGGAGAGTTCGAGCGGCGTCGGTACACGCACAAGCTCTCTGAGCTCGGTTTTATTCAGGAACGGTCTGTTCTCGGCGAGAAACCCGGCGATGCGCACGATGTTAGGGTCGTTGAATTTCTGGTAGAACCCTGTCTGCAACCGCGCAGATTGCGCTGGTGCTTTCAGCGCGCCGAAGTAATCGATGATCGCCATACTGCTGCTGATCGAAGCGTCCTCGGCCGCGGCATGGGTATAGCGCCTGATGTTCAGCGGAACGCTCTGGGTCAGGGTGTTGCTCAGGGGCGTCGTCATGTTGGCACTGGCGCTCATTCTTGAGCGTTGCTGAAGCTTTTTTTCCCGACTGATGAAAGCACCCAGCGCATCATTCCTGCGGGTTTCTGCACGCGAAGTGAATAATTCATAACAAAGATCAGCGTCTTCATCAGACGTGTACATCACAACGCCGAAGCGTCCCGTGGCGGCATCCCGGCTTTGTTGTGTTTCTTGTTCAAGCCCTAGATTCAAAGGTCCGCCGGCCCGGCGCGTAGTCACATAGGATGCCGATTCACGCACGGTAAAAAAATGAATGTCAGCATTCATGAACACTTGCAGATCCGCTTCCGGCATGTGTGCCAACGCCAGCTTGACGGCAGACATCATGCCGCCGTTCACCGCTTCGAAATGCACGGCCAACTGACGATCCATTTCCTCGTCACAGGATTCAATCGTCAGCAGTCGCGGATAACGCTGATAAAGACTGAGACCCGCAGGGTTGTAGTTGATCGCAGGTTGCAGCAATCCGTTGACGATCAAACGTACGGTGCGCCTGTCCCACTGACCGGTGACCAGATCGCCCGATTGATGCAGCTCGACCATGGACATGATTTGCTGTCCGCCTTTCTCGGATAGCGCCTTTTCGTCCAGTGTGTCGCAGCCCGGTGCAGCTTTTCTCAATTGGGTTCGGGCAATTTCCGCTCGGTTGGGTAACGGTGTCGAAAATGCGCGAGCTAGCTGGGCGAATTGGTCTGCGTGGTGCTCAAACGCGTCAATCGCCCTTCGTGTACAGGTTTCTTCTGCCTCTTCGAGTTCGGCTCTGGAGATAATCCGGTTAAGCAACGCCCACTCCACGATCGGGTCGATCAGCGCCAGATCGCGCATATGCTTCTGCGCTTCACTGACCGGCTCCAGTTCGCCGTAAGCGATGATCTGTGCATAGGTCAATTCCCGCGAGGCCCCGGTCTTTACCGCCTCGACCAATACTACAGCGCGACAGAACTTGATCCAGGCGATCGATCCAAGTGTGACCTCTGTCGGAATTTTCCTGACCAGAAATTCGGGCGCGTTGCGTGCCAGGAGAAGATGAACCACCAGAGGCGCCAATATCGGATCTACCCAGCGCTTGTTCCGCACAAACTCGGTGTACTCCTCGAGTATCTCTGATGGATGGCGCTCAAGATTGTCTGGCGAGTACAGGTCCCGCCGTTCGACCAAGTGGCGATGGCCGATTGATGGGGCCAGGTCGAGTAAAATCGCGGTCATCAACAATTGGCGGAGAATATTTTCGGAAAGCGTTTGCCCGTCATTCACCCCGTACCAATTCAGCTCTTTGATATAACTTCTGGCAAGATCCAGCGAAACTGGATAGGCGACAAATTCAAAGAGGCGCTGCGCCGCCGTTTCGTGAGATATATCCGCGCGCCCTGTGACGTTGTACAAGGCTGACAACAGTTTTCGCTTCGGCATCAATTTGGTGGTGGCGCCACGAATATCTGCAAACTGCTCTTCGGATAACGCGTTGTGACTCTGCTCACCGGATTGAAAGTGATCCCAAAAAGCAACTGGCTCCCTGACCTCGGGTGAAAACTTGAACAAGCCGATCAAGTTACTGATCTTGGCCTTGGTGTCAGGCAGATCGATATCATGAAACTTGAACCACTGATCCAGGGTTACATCCAGATCGGGCCATACAAAACCGCCGGCGACTGCGGCAATGTCGGCGATGAGACTCACCGTCGAGCGCGTAGGTTGACTGTATTCAAAATACTGCGCCGCAACCAGATCTACCCAACCTCTGACGGCACGGACTTCCATCCTGCCTTCCGGCGTAATCCGAACCAGGCCGTTATGCTCGCGCGCCTCCTCTCGACCGATTGCACCAATGACCGGCCCGGTTTTCAGCAGCTCATTGAGCAGAAGTCTGCCGGGGTTATATATTTCATGCAGTGAAGAGCCTGGTTGCAACTCTACTTCACGCCCATACCAGTCTATACCGTGATCTTCGGTGTACTCATTCAATGCCTCTTCCAGATGCCGAAGAACCATATCGCGCTCGGTAGCATCTGCCGCAGACCGATACTTCCATTCAGCCAGCGCAACTTTCGATGGCCGGAATACTTTATTTTTCTTAACTTCGTTCACAGTAAAACCTCATCAAACCAACTAGCTGACCATTCAGCGTGATGACGTTTTACCCAAACACATACAACCGAACCATGAGTCAATTATTAAGTGTTGTTGCCGTGCAAACACTCGATGCAATCGAAGACACCAAGTCAATCCATCAAACCCCACTCGCCGGGGCCTGTATTGTTAACACTTGCCTGGTCGTGCTGAAGTTTGATTCGCAACTTCAAGTTATTCACCGAATCGGCATTCTTCAATGCTTCCTGCTCACTGATTGCACCTTCTGCAAACAGCGCAAACAGTGCCGCGTCAAATGTCTGCATACCGAGTCCGGTCGATTTTTCCATCATCGGCTTGAGCTCTTCGAACTGGCCGCGTCGGACCAGGTCAGCGATGGTCGGCGTACCCAGAAGAATTTCGACTGCCGCGCGCCTTTGGCCATCGACAGTGCGGACCAGACGCTGCGAAACACAGGCTTTGAGGTTGTTGCCCAATGTCTGCAAAAGCTGTTCGCGCTTCTCCTCGGGAAACATATTGATGATTCGATCCAGCGCCTGATTGGCGTTGGTCGCATGCAGCGTCGACAACACAAGATGGCCGGTATCAGCGAATGACAGCGCATGCTCCATGGTTTCGCGGTCACGGATCTCACCAATCAATACAACATCCGGAGCCTGGCGCAGAGTGTTCTTCAAAGCCGCATGAAAGCTTCGGGTATCTACGCCGACTTCACGCTGATTGATGATCGAGCGCTTGTGTCGATGGATATATTCGATCGGGTCTTCGATCGTCACGATGTGTCCGGCGCTGTGGCGGTTACGGTGATCGATGAGCGCCGCCAGTGAAGTCGACTTGCCTGAACTGGTCGCGCCGACAAAAAGAATCAGGCCACGTTTGAGCATCACCGTTTCCAGCAGCACCGGCGGCAGCTTCAGGTCTTCGAATCGCGGGATGTCGACCTTGACGTTGCGGATCACGATCGAAACGTCGTTGCGCTGCTTGAAAATGTTCACCCGGAACCGCCCGACGCCCGTTCGGGAGATTGCCAGGTTCATTTCCAGATCCCGGTCGAACTCCCGGCGCTGCTCGGCGTCCATCAGGGAGGTGGCGATGGCCGCGGTTTCGCCGGGCTTGAAGGGCTGATCGCTGAGCGCCGTCAGCACGCCATCAATGCGCGCGCTCGGCGCTGCGCCGGTAGAGAGGAACAGATCCGAGCCGTTTTTTTGCGACAATATTGACAACAGTGCGTCGATTTCCATGGCTGAAAGCACCCGCGAAGCATTGAATGAGCAGATTTGGCCGACGCTTGGCGCGGCTCCTGCAACAATGATAGACCCCGTCTCACCGAACCACGCTCAGGATTGAAACATGAATGCTGTACCCGCCACCGATGACGCTCAGGCCCTGATTGCCCGCACCGACTGGAGCCGCAGCCCGCTGGGCGCCGCCGGCACCTGGCCGCAGAGCCTGCGCACGGCGGTGGACATCGTGATTCATTCGCCGATGCCGATGCTGCTGTTATGGGGTCCGCAACTCACGCAGATCTACAACAATGGCTTTGCCCTGCTCGCTGGCAGCAAGCATCCCGAAGCGTTCGGGCAGCCGACGCATGAGGTCTGGCCAGAGGTGCGGGATTTTGCCGAGCCGATTTACCAAGCGGTGCTGCAGGGTCAGGTGCGCAGCTTCAGCGAGCAGCGGTTCAGCGTGCAGCGGGACGGCAAAAAAACCGATTTCTGGCTGGATCTGACCTACAGCCCGATTCGCGATGAAACCGCACAGGTGGCCGGGATTCTGATCACTGCCATCGAAACCAACGAGCGCCGACGCATTGCCCTGGAATTGCAGCGTCGTTCCGAAGAAAGCCTCAAGGCCCAGCGCCAGTCCGAGGAGCGTCTGCAACTGGCCCTCGCCGCCACCGACGCCGTCGGCACCTGGGATTGGGACATTGGCGAAGACCGTTTCATCGCCGATGCGCACTTCGCCGAATTGCACGGCGTGGATCCGGCCAGGGCCGGGCAGTTGCCGATCAGCGAATACATGCACGGGGTGCACCCCGAAGACCGCGCCATGGTCGCGCGCGGCATCAAGTACTGCATCACCCATGGCACCGAGTACGCTGAGGAATATCGCCTGTTGCAGGCCGATGGCACGCTGCGCTGGGTGTTCGCGCGCGGGCGTTGCTACAAGGATCATCATGGGCGGCCGATGCGCTTTCTCGGCGCGGCGCTGGACCTGACCGAACGCAAACATACGGAACAGGCGCTGCGTCAGAGCCAGACCGAATTGCAGTTGATCATCAACGCCATGCCGATCCTGATCAGCTACGTCGACGCCGAAGAGCGTTTTCGCCTCAACAACGCAGCCTATCTCGACTGGTACGGCCTGACGCCGCAGGAGTTGTATGGGCGCACGATCCGCGAAGTCATCGGCGAAGAGGCGTATTTCCTGCGTGCGCCGTACATCGCCGAAGCACTGGCCGGGCGCTCCTGCTCCTTCAGTTTCTACACGCCGCACCGCGACGGCAGCACCCGTCATGCCCTCATGAATTATCTGCCGCGACATGGCGCAGACGGTGCAGTGAATGGCTTCTACATTTTTGTCATCGACGAAACCGAGCGCAAGAAAACCGAGGAAGCCCTGCGCAATCTCAACGAGACCCTCGAAGAGCGGGTCAGCGCGCGCACCGAGCAACTGGCTCAGGCCAACGAGCGTTTGCAGAACGAGATGTTCGAACGCGAGCGCGCCGAAGACGCTTTGCGCCACGCGCAGAAGATGGAAGCCGTCGGCCAGCTCACCGGCGGCATCGCCCACGACTTCAACAACATGCTCACCGGCATCATCGGCAGCCTCGACTTGATGCAGCGCTACATCGCCAACGGTCGCGCCGATGAGATTGGTCGCTTCACCGAGGCGGCCGTGTCGTCGGCCAACCGTGCGGCCGCGCTGACGCATCGCTTGCTGGCCTTCTCGCGGCGCCAGTCGCTGGACCGCAAGCAACTGCACGTCAATGAACTGGTGCATTCACTGGAAGACCTGATCCGCCGCACCAAGGGCGATGCCATCGAGCTGCAACTGCGCCTGCCCGAGGATTTGTGGCCGGTGAGTACCGACGTCAGCCAGCTGGAAAATGCCCTGCTCAATCTGGTGATCAATGCCCGCGATGCGATGCCCGAAGGCGGCACGTTGCTGATCCAGACCGCGAACGTGTATCTCGACAGCAGCGACACCACCATTCTCGAGCCGGTGAAGGCCGGGGAATACGTGATGCTCGCGGTCAGCGATAACGGCACCGGCATGACTCCGTCAATTCGCTCCAAAGCGTTCGACCCGTTTTTCACCACCAAACCGATCGGCCAAGGCACCGGGCTTGGGCTGTCGATGATTTACGGATTCGCCCAGCAGTCCGGCGGCCATGTCAGCCTCGACAGTGTGCCGGGGCAAGGCACTTGTGTACGTCTGTACTTGCCGCGTTTGCTTGAGCCGACGCCCGAATCCTCGTCTGTGGAGAAAGCTGAACCGATTGCCGCTTCATCTTCGGGCGAGACCGCGATTGTGGTCGAGGATGATCCGGCAGTGCGCATGCTGGTGCTCGATCTGCTCAAGGAACTGGGCTACACAACCTTCGAAGCGGAAAACGCCACGAACGCCCTGCCCGTGCTCGAGTCCGTGCAGCGCGTCGATCTGCTGGTTACTGATGTCGGGCTGCCGGGCATGAACGGTCGGCAGTTGGCGGAGATTGCTCGCCAACATCGTCCGGGGCTTAAAGTGCTGTTCATGACCGGTTACGCGCAGATTGCTGCCGAGCGTCAGGGCTTTCTTGAAGAGGGCATGGACATGGTCGCCAAGCCCTTTGTCCTTGAAGTGCTGGCGAGCAAGATTCGCAAGTTGAGCAACCCGACCCCGCGACTTGAGGCATAATCGCGCGCCCCGCTGTCACCCCGTTATCAGGTATTGCACGATGAAAGCCCAAGCCCGCCACATTCTGGTGAAAACCGCCGAAGAGGCCGAACAACTCAAACAGCGCATTGCCAAGGGCGAAGCGTTCGATGTGCTGGCGAAGAAATTTTCCACCTGCCCGTCCGGCAAACGCGGCGGCGACCTGGGCGAAGTGCGGCCGGGGCAGATGGTCGGCGCGATTGATGCGGTGATTTTCAAGAAACCGCTGCGCACCGTGCATGGGCCGATCAAAAGCAAGTTTGGTTATCACCTGGTGCAGGTGTTTTATCGGGATTGATCGGCTGGCTGCCGGGCTTCTTCGCGAGCAGGCTCGCTCCCCCATGTCGACCGCGTTTTCATTGTGGGAGCGAGCCTGCTCGCGAACCGATTGCGCAGCAAGCGGCCATTCTCTGATTACCTGGGGATCAGCGCTCCAGGCACCTGTATCACCCGACTGGCCAATTCATGTCCCGCTTGCGCCGCCTCTGCCGGACTGCCGCCGAGCAAGCGCCTGGCCAGATACGCCGCACTGAACGAATCCCCCGCCGCTGTGGTGTCGACGACCTTGTCGACCTTCTGCGCCGGCACTTCAAACGCGTCCCCCTGACAACGAATCAGACACGCCTCGGCGCCGCGCTTGAGCACCACTTCCGGTGTGCCGATCTGCGCGTACGTGGCAAACACCTCAGCGCAATCGGCAAACCCGAACAACGCCTGTTCGTCATCCACCGTCAGCAAAGCCAGATCGACATAAGGCAGGACGCTGCGATACGCCGCCCGCGCCTCTTCCACAGAAGCCCACAAGCGTGGACGGTAATTATTGTCAAACACGATGCGCGCATCGCGCTGCCGGGCTTCGCTCAACGTCTTGATCAGGCGGGCACGGCCTTGCATGCCAAGTACAGCGAGGGTGATCCCGCTGAAATACAGCACGTCGTAGTTCGGCAACGCCGCGAGGATCGGCTCGGCCGCAGGGGTGGTGAAGCAATCGCGTACTGCCGCTTCGTTGCGCCAGTACAGGAAACGCCGCTCGCCGTTGGCGTCGGTCTGGATGCAGTACAGACCGGGCAGCCGACCGGGCAAACGCTGCACCAGATCGAGGCCGATGCCTTCGCTGCGCCAGATCTGGCACATGGCGTCGCTGAAACTGTCATCGCCCAGCGCGGTGACGTAGTCGACTTGCGCCTTGTCGCCCAGCGCACGGGACAGGTACACCGCCGTGTTGAGGGTATCGCCACCGAAGCTTTGCTGCAGACTACCGTCGGCGCGTTGTTGCAGTTCGATCATGCATTCGCCAATCAGGGCGATGCGTGGGGTGTTGCTGAGGATTTTCATCGGGTGGGATCTCGGGTGGTTCAGTGGTGGCTAAGCGGGCGTCTTCGCGAGCAGGCTCGCTCCCACAATGGAACGCATTGATCTTGTGGGAGCGAGCCTGCTCGCGAATAGCCGCCGCAACGCAATCTCAAGCCTTAGAAACAAGTCTCCATGGTCTCGATGACCGCCATCTGCTCATCCACCAGCAACCCAACACGCCATTTGTCAAACGTCAGGCATGGATGCGAAGTACCAAAGGAAATGATGTCGCCGACCCGCAACTCGACACCCGGCGCTACGGTCATGAACGCATGCTGATCCATCACCGCGGTGACCTTGCACGCGCCGACATCATCCCCCGCCGCCGGCACCACGCCGGCCTTGTAGCGCAACAACGGCACCGGCAAACCGGCATCGAAGGCGACATCGCGCTTGCCCAGGGCGATCACCGCAAAACCCGGTTCCGGCAGCGACTGCACATGAGCCCAGACTTCCAGCGCCGGGCGCAGGCCTTCGTGCAGGTCGCTGCGACGGTCGAGCACGCAGCACTGCGCCTCTTTGTAGATGCCATGGTCGTGCGCGACATAACTGCCCGGGCGCAACACGCTGAGGAAGCGGCCAGCGGCGTTCTGGGTTTCGAAAGATTCGGCGATCAGGTCGTACCAGGCCGAACCCGACGCTGTGATGATCGGTCTGGCGATGGCAAAGGCGCCGCTGTCCTGTAGCTGCACCGCGAGACGAACCAGCGACGCGGCGAATTCGCGAATGCCACTGACCGCATGATCGCCATGAATTACGCCTTCGTAACCTTCAATACCGGTGAGGGCCAGTGCCGGTTGCGCATCGATGGCCTTGGCCAACTCGATGACTTCCTGCTCGCTGCGGCAACCGCAACGGCCGCCGACCACGCCGTATTCGATCATCACGTTGAGCTTGACCCCACGGGAAGCGAAGTAACTTCCGAGATCGGCGACGTTGTCCGGGTGGTCGACCATGCAATGGAAGTCGAACGTCGGATCGGCGAGCAGATCGGCAATCAACGCCATGTTCGGCGTACCAACCAACTGGTTGGCCATCAACACGCGACGCACGCCGTGGGCATAAGCCGCGCGGGTCTGGGTGGCGCTGGCGAGGGTGATTCCCCAGGCGCCGACGTCGAGCTGTAGTTTGAACAGTGCCGGGGTCATGCTGGTTTTGCCGTGGGGCGCCAGTTCGGCGCCGCTGTCGCTGACAAATTTCTGCATCCAGCGAATGTTGTGCTCCAGCGCCTCGCGGTGCAGCACCAGCGCCGGCAGGCTGACGTCGCGGGTCAATTGCGCGCCGATGACGGCGTCGCCTTTTTCTACGGCAGAGTTGATGGCAGTGGTCATGGTCCAATCCTCACAGACGCGGCCGCAGGCAGCCACGGTTATTCGTTGATCCGCCGGGCGAGGCTGTTGGCGCTCTCGATCAGCACCCGGCGATAGTCGTCGTAATTGTTTTTCGCATCGGCGCGCGGGGCGACGATGCACAACGTGCAAATGGCCACGCCCTGCCGGTCTTTGACCGGCGCGGCGAAGCAATGGGTGAAGGTGTCGGCGACGCTGTCGAAGGAGAAGAAGCCATCGCTGCCGGCCTGACGAATCTCCGCCAGAAAACGGTCCAGTGGCAGGCGTTCGCCGTCGGGCAGGATGTAGTCGTCTTCGTCGATCAGGTCGATGATCTGTTGATCGCTCAAGTGCGCGAGCAACAGACGCCCGGAAGCTGTCCATGGGATCGGCGCGTTTTCGCCAATATCGGAGGAAATGCGGAAATGCCGCTCGCCCTCTTTCATCAACGCCACGGTGTATTTGCGCCCGTTGAGCAGGCACATCTGCGCAGTTTCGCGGGTCTGGCTGACGATCTCCTGCAAGGCGTGATCGGCCTCGCGACTGAGGTCGAAATGGCGCAGATGCGCCTGACCAAGGAAGTACAACTGGCGGCCAAGGTAGACGTGGCCATCCTTGCCCACCGGCTCGAGAATCCGCCGTTCCAGCAAGGACGCGACCAGTTCGTAGACCGTCGACTTCGGACTGCCGATGCCATTGGCAATGTCGTTGGGGCGCAGGGGCTGGCCGATTTCCTTGAGAAAATCGAGGATATCGAACGCCCGGTCCAGACCGCGTGCCCGGCGCTTGATGGTGTCTTCGGTCATGTCAGTGGTTTCCATTCAAAGTCGCCGGGAGTTTACAGCCAATGATCGTTCCCATGCTCCGCGTGGGAATGCCTTACCGGACGCTCCGCGTCCACTTTTGGGACGCAGAGCGTCCCGGGCTGCATTCCCACGCAGAGCGTGGGAACGATCGGCGTGTATCAGGCCTTCTTCTTGTAGGCAATGCAGTCAATCTCAACCTTGCAATCAACCATCATGCTCGCCTGCACACAGGCCCGCGCCGGGGCGTGTTCGGGTTTGAAATACTCGGCGAAGACCTTGTTGAAACTGCTGAAATCACGTGGATCGTCCAGCCAGACGCCAGTGCGGACCACATCTTCAAGGCCATAACCAGCCTCTTCGAGAATGGCGATCAGGTTCTTCATGGTCTGGTGGGTCTGTTCGACAATGCCACCAACGATGATCTCGCCGTCCACCGCCGGAACCTGGCCGGACACATGCAGCCAGCCATCCGCTTCAACTGCGCGGGCGAATGGACGAGGCTGGCCGCCGGCGGCGGTGCTGCCGGTGCCGTAACGCGTAATGCTCATGGGTGTTTCTCCTGATTGCAAAAGTACAGATTCAAAACCGCGTGCTTTTGAGAAATTCCGCCAGACGCGGCGATTGCGGGCGTTCGAACAGTTCCTTGGGAGGCCCCTGCTCTTCGATTCGCCCTTGATTCATGAAAACGATCTTGTCCGAGACCTCGAAGGCGAAACGCATTTCGTGGGTCACCAGCAACATGGTCATGCCGTCCTCGGCCAGCCCTTTGATCACGTTGAGCACCTCACCGACCAGTTCCGGGTCGAGGGCCGAAGTGACCTCATCGAAGAGCATCAGGCTCGGGTTCATCGCAATCGCTCGGGCAATCGCCACGCGTTGTTGCTGGCCGCCGGACAACTGACCGGGAAAGTGATTGCGCCGCTCCAGCAGGCCAACGCGCTCCAGCCATTTTTCCGCGAGCACCACGGCTTCGTCCTTGTGCATCTTCTTCACTTTGAGCAGGCCCAAGGTGACGTTCTGCAACGCGGTCAGGTGCGGAAACAAGTTGAATTGCTGGAAGGCCATGCCGGTCATCGCACGATGCCGGGCAATGACCTTTTCCGGGTGACGCACGCGCTTACCGTTGACCTCGTCGTAGCCGATGGACTCGCCGTCGAGCAGGATCTGCCCGCCCTGGAATTCTTCGAGCATGTTCACGCAACGCAGCAGCGTGGTTTTGCCCGAACCGCTGGAGCCGATCAGCGTGACGACATTGCCGCGCTGCATGCTCAGGTCGACACCCTTGAGCACTTGCACCGCGCCGTACTGTTTGTGCAGGCCGCGAATGTCCAGCAATGCCTGATCCTGTGAAGCAACTTGAGCTTGAGTCATGGCAGGGCCACCCGCTTTTCAATGTGCCGGCCGAGTAATTCGATGCCGTAGTTGATGACGAAGAACAGAAAACCGGCGAACAGGTAGAACTCCAGGGTCATGAAGTTCCGGGCGATGATCTGTTGCGTGCTGAGCAGCAATTCGGCGACGCCGATCACCGAGAGCAAGGTCGAAGCCTTGACGATTTCGGTGGACGAGTTGACCCAGGTCGGCAAAATCTGCCGCAGCGCCTGAGGCAACAGCACGTAGCCGAGGGATTGGTAGAACGTCAGGCCGATGGCTTTCCCCGCCTCCATCTGCCCGCGCGGCAAGGCTTGCAGCGCACCACGGACAATCTCGGCGACGTGCGAGCCGCAGAACAGCGTCAGGCCCAGGGCTCCGGCCTGAAACGCGCTGATCTGCCAGCCGAGCGCCGGCGCCATATAAAAGCAGGCCAGCACCAATACAAACACCGGCGTGCCGCGAATCAGATCGACGTACAGCCGAAACGGCGCACGCATCCAGAATCTGCCGTAAGTCAGGACCAGGCCGGCAACCACGCCGAGCATGGTGCCCAGGACAATGGCCAGCGCCGAGACCTGCACGCTGGTCAGAAAGCCCTGCCACAACGGCTCGCGCGCGACCCACAATTCATGCAACCAACTGGGAGATTGGTACATCGCAGCCTCCTATCGGCGGATCGCCAGACGCTGCTCGAGGTAACGCAGCAGCATGGCAATGAGATAACAGGCCGCGACATACAACGCCGTGGTCACCAGCCAGGTTTCGATCACCCGGTAGCTCTCGACGTTGATCTTGCGCGCGTAATAGGTCAGCTCCGGTACCGCAATCGCAGCGGCAAGCGAGGTGTCCTTGAACAGCGAAATGAAGTTGTTCGACAGCGCCGGCAACACGTTGCGCAGCATCACCGGCACGGTGACGTAAGCCTTGACCTGCCATTCACCGAGACCGATTGCCAGCCCGGCTTCGCGCTGGCCTTTGGGAATGCTCAGCAAGCCGCCACGGAAGACTTCGGTCAGGTACGCGCCGGCATACAGCGACAGCGTGATGATGAACGAAGGAATCTTGTCCAGCCGAATGCCAAGGCTGGGCAGTGCAAAGTAGATCAACAGAATCAACACCAGGATCGGCGTGTTACGCACTACCGTGACGTACACCGAGGCCAACACCCGCAAGGCGCGATGTTTGGAGAGCAAGGCAAACGCCATCAGCAGGCCAATCACGCAGCCGATGGCGATCGACACCAGCGCCAGCTGCAAGCCCAGACCGAGCCCCGCCAGCAAGGTGTCGAAATCGCGCCACACGGCGGCAAAGTTCAACTGATAGTTCATGGTCAGCAGTACCTTGAGCGGGGCGATTTGACTCGCCCCACTCTCACGGGATCATTTGAATTCGACAGGGAAACCGATGGCTGGAGATGGCAGATCAACACCGAACCATTGTTTGAACGAAGCGGCGTAGGTCGGGAACTCAACTCCGGTCATGGCTTCATGCAGCGCGGTGTTGACGAAGTTCAGCCAGTCCTGATCGCCACGTTTGACGGCGCAAGCGTAAGTCTGCGGGCTCCAGGCGTAGCTCGGGCTGCGGTAGCGGCCAGGGTTCTGCACCATCAGGTATTTGACCGACGACTGATCGGTGGCGGCGGCATCGGCGCGACCGGAGTTCACGGCCTGGTACATCAAGTCGACGCTGTCGTACTGATCGACTTTGGCCTTGGGCAATGCCTGATGCACCAGTTCTTCGGCGTAGACGTTCTGCAGCACCGCAACGGTGACGTCATCGCCCGCCGCCTGCAGGTCTTCGATTTCCTTGTACTTGCTGTTGTTCGGCAACAGCAGGCCAACACCTTCGCGGTAGTACGGCAGGGTGAACGCGACTTGCTGGGCGCGGCTGGCGGTAACGGTGATGAACTGGCAGCTCATGTCGACCTTGTCGGTGAGCAGATTGGGAATCCGCGCATCGGACGACTGCACCACGAACTCGACTTTGCTCGGGTCGTTGAACAGCCCTTTGGCCACGATCCTGGCGATGTCGATATCAAAACCCTGCAACTTGCCGTCCGCGCCCTGAAAGTGCCACGGCGCATTGGTGCTGCCGGTGCCCACGATCAACTTGCCACGGGCGAGAACACTGTCGAGCTTGCTGTCGGCAGCCTGGGCCAGGCCCATGACCGAGGAAGAAGCTGCAAGAACAAAAACACACGCTTTGAACAACGAAGGACGGCGATGCATGGCAAGCACTCCAGAATTGTGTTTATTCCGCTATACCGGAACACGGTTTGTTACTACGGAATAGACAGCAGAAAGTGTGCCACAGGAATCAGGAGAAATCTGTAGTCGTATTGAATGCTTTGTTAATCAAGGAGATATGGACTTGCGGACCAATTGATCGGTCCGACCCAATACGCAGGAAGGTCCCTGCGATCACTAATGAAAGGGGTGATTCGTTCCCAACTTGGGTCAGATGGCGTCGTGATGGTGCGAATCAGGGTTACAGTTGAGCAATACCTGTGTCAGCGGTTGAGTGCCTGCCTGTACACATCACCACCCTGCCGTTTCCCAACCGCTATCACCGTAACGACCAGTACCTCGTCCCTGACCCGATAGACCAACCGATATCCAGCGCTTCGAAGCTTGATTTTATAGGCGTTACTCAATCCTTTCAGACGAGCCGCCGAAACGTGGGGATTTGCCAGCCTTTCAACAAGTTTATTTTTGAACTGCTCTCTGAGCTCCGACCCAAGCTTTCGCCACTCCTTCCAAGCCTTTTCAGAAAATTCCAGTTCATAGGTCATCAATGGATACCTTGATGGTCGGATCGTTTTCTCGCTCCTTGCAAAGGGCGATCAGTTCCAGATCCTCCAGGCGCTCCATCATTGCTTCATATTCCTTGGCAGGAACACAGTAGAAGGCCGGTTCGTTTCGATTAAGGATCGCCACAGACCGGCCTCCACCAGCTGCCACTGTACCCATAGGATTTTTTTTCAATTCGGAAATACTCGCTACGACGTGAGAAAGAACAATGTGCGTCATGAACTGTGCCTCTTGAAGAGCTCTGATTAGTGCTCAAAATAGCACTCCAAGTGATGCTCGGCGCAATGCATTGAGGTTATCACGCGGTTTCTTGTGAGGTTCCCGCATTGGTTGTCAGGTCTATCTGGCGTTCTTGTGCGATTAATCTCGTGGTTACGCACCCCACCTGTAATTTCTGACAGTAGACCGCGACACCCCTGCTCCTTTAACGTCAAGGTGCCTACCCGCTCGTTGAAAAGGACCCTTCGATGAACGCCACAAACACTACTTCCGCGCTGGACCCGGTTTACCGCAAAGCCCTGAAAACCTGGCGTCCGGTCATTCTGTATTTCGCCAATGAACACTGCCCCGCCTGCGAGTGGGCCGGGCCGATCTTTCGGCAGATTGCCGAGCCTTACCGACTGCGCGCCAACATCTATATGCTCAACACCAGCCAATCGCCCAAGCACCCAAACGTCACGGGCACGCCAACAGTGCTGTTCTATAAAAACGGCAGGCTGCTGAAAAAGCTCAAAGGTATCGGCACCGAGGAAACCCTGGCGAGGGATATGGCCCGGCATGTCGGCAGGACAAAGGCTCCCGCAACGCCACGCAAACCTCACCATGATCTGGCATGGCTGAGGCGAACACTCAAGTCATTGCGCACCGTCACTGGTTCGCGCCACCGGCTTCTGCGCTGAACCCGACCGGGATTGGACAACCCGCGGTCTGCCTGCTTTGCTGTTGAGCGAACACATTGCGCGCCGCCCGCCGGTTCGGGTGGTTGCCAGGATCGGCGCAGACAGCGGGATAAGCATGTTCGAAACCATTGAAGCGCAAGCGTTGAAGGAAACCGCGTCTAACGAGTTGAGGGAAGAGTTTCTCCAGCGCGAGTTCGAACGGCTCAAACCGTTCAGCCTGTTGATCTACGTGGTCAGTGTGTTCATGTGGCTGCTGTTTGATCTGATCGTCAGTTTTCTCGGCGGCCAAGGCTTCACGTGGCGCTCGATGGCGTTTCTCGCTGGTTTCGCGCTGTTGACGGTGGTGCTCGGTTTTACGCGCAGGGCTAGCCATTTCGATGTGCTCACCCTGTTGCTGGTCCTGGGATTGACCGTCGGTGTGCGAATGATCGTCGACGGCCTCGCGCCTGCTTCGCACAGCTTGTGGCTGGTGCTGGCAGCAGCGAGCATGTTGTACAGCGTGTCGGTACTGCCGCTGCGGCGCTGGGCGTTCTTTGCGGTACAAGTTGTGATCTGGGTGATCCTCAACCCGTTTCTTGCCACCACTACCGAAATCACTGAACTGCGCGGCGTCCTGACTGCCTGCTACAGCGTGTTTCTCTGCGCACTCACGGTGTACACCTTCTTGAAGTTTCGTGAGGCCAAGCTGAACAACTACCTGATGTCGCGGCTGCTGCTGGATCAGGCCTATAACGACCCGCTGACGCAGATTCCCAACCGACGCTCATTCATGACCCACGCAGGGCAACGGCTGCTGGCAAGCCCGCGCGAGCGCGATCATTACCTGATGATGATCGACATCGACAACTTCAAGAAGGTCAACGACACCTACGGGCATGACATTGGTGATGAGGTGCTCATTCGCGTCGCTGCCGATATCAAGACAGTGATGATTGCGTTTGACTACGCGCGTATGGGCGGTGAGGAGTTCGCGATCTATCTGGCGGGAGTGCGGCGCGAGGATGTTGAAAGCCTTGCCACGCAACTGTGCCAATCAGTGCGTGAACAGCCCACCCAGCACCCGGTCACCATCAGCATCGGCATTACCCGGGTGGCTGAGGGTGACTCGTTGAATCAGGCGCTGATCAAGGCGGATGCGGCGTTGTACGCATCAAAGCATACGGGCAAGGACCGCTTTACGTTTCATCAGTAACAAGCGCAGCGACCGCTGCGCCATTCCGCGAATGCTCAAGCCACCTCACGCTCCAGCAACACCCGCGTCACCCGCCGTTCTTCTACCGCTTTGACGGTCAGTTGCCAGCCCTCGTATTCCAGTCGATCACCGGTCATCGGCAACCGATCCAGCAGACTCATGACCAACCCGGCCATGGTCTGATAATCCTCGGTCGGCTCGGCATCGAAGCCGGTACGCTGGCGAACGCGAGCCAAGGGCAGCGCGCCGCTGACCAGAAACCCGCCGCGCTCTTCGACCACATCAGGGCCTTCGATTTCACTGGCATCGGGCAACTCACCGGCGATCGATTCGAGGATGTCAGTCATCGTCAATACACCGACGAAATCGCCAAACTCATTGACCACGAAGGCGATGTGCGTCGATGCCGCGCGCATCTGCTCCAGGGCATTGAGGATCGAATAACTGTCGAGCAGATTGACGGTCTTGCGTGCCAGATGCTCCAGGTTCGGCTCATTGCCGGCCAGATACTCCTTGAGCAATTCCTTCTTGTGTACGAAGCCAAGCGGCTCGTCCACCGCGCCATCGCGAATCAGCGGCAAGCGTGAATACGACGAATGCATCAACTTCGTGCGAATGGTTTCGGCGTCATCGGCAAGATCAATCAGGTCAACGTCGGCGCGCACCGTCATCAGGTTGCGAATCGGCCGCTCCGCCAGTTGCAGCACACCGCTGATCATCACCCGCTCACGACGGTCGAACAGCTCGGCCACCGGCGCTTCACCGTTGTCCAGCAGATCGGAGATTTCCTCACCAACCTCCTCCGCCGCCAGCTTGCGGCCACCGAGCAGACGCATCACCGCATGGGCTGTGCGCTCGCGCATCGGGCGCACGCCCTGCATCGAACGTTTGCGCCGAGCCCGGGCGATCTGGTTGAAGACTTCGATGAGGATCGAGAAACCGATGGCGGCGTACAGGTAACCTTTCGGGATATGGAAGCCCAGACCTTCTGCGGTCAGGGCAAAACCGATCATCATCAGGAAGCCCAGACACAGCATGATCACGGTCGGATGTGCGTTGACGAAGCGGGTCAGCGGCTTGCTGGCAACGATCATCAGGCCGATGGAAATGATCACGGCGATCATCATCACCGCCAGTTCATCGACCATGCCCACGGCGGTAATCACCGCGTCGAGGGAGAACACCGCGTCGAGCACCACAATCTGCGCCACGATTGGCCAGAACAGCGCGTAGGCTGTGTTGGTCGAGCGCTCGCCGACATGGCCTTCGAGCCGCTCATGCAACTCCATCGTCGCCTTGAACAACAGGAACACGCCACCGAACAGCATGATCAGATCACGACCGGAGAAGCTCTTGTCGAACACCTCGAACAACGGCTGCGTGAGCGTAACCAGCCAGGAAATGCTCGCCAACAGGCCCAGGCGCATGATCAACGCCAGCGACAGGCCGATGATCCGCGCGCGATCACGCTGATGCGGCGGCAGTTTGTCGGCAAGAATTGCGATGAACACCAGGTTGTCGATACCCAGTACCAGTTCCAGCACGATCAGAGTCAACAGGCCTAACCAGGCTGTGGGATCCGCTAACCATTCCATAAAACGTCTCGATCTCTCTTCAGTGAATTCAGGCGGCCGGACACGGCGAAGTGCAACGCAAAGGCTCAAGAGCCGCGTTATCAACCATAGTCGGGAGTCGGAAGACGGGGTGCTGCGAAAGGATCAAGACCGCGCGAAGGCGTGCTGGAGAGTGCTGACTGGGAGGCTCCGAGAGGGTGTTCATGTAGATCCTGAATGAAAAATGGCCTTCGAGCGTACAGCGTCGACCGACCTGCTCCACAGCGGTAAATCATTTCAAAATCTGTATGAATGACCTTGATCGCAGACTTTCAGCGTTGCTGAAGCAGCCTTCGCGAGCAGGCTCGCTCCCACAGGGTGCGAGCGGTGCGGCGGATTTCAGCGCAAATCCAGCTCATCGATATGCTGATACTGCGCTTGCAGCGCGGTCGCCAGATCCTTCGCCCGGCCCAGTCGAATCGGCCCGCGCTCGATGTCGATCAGCAATCCCGGACACGCCAGCACTGGCAACGCCGACAGTTCTTTCACGCGACCATCGGTCACGATCAGGCAGCGTTGCTGTTCGGCAGAAAAGCGCTTGCGTCGCAGCGTCAGCCATTGCTGCGCCTGCTCCAGTGCCGCGAGCAACGGCGTGCCGCCACCGGCGCCCAGACCGTCGAGCCAGGCGCTCAGGCCGCTTGAGGCCTTCAAGCCTTGCACTTGCCATTTCGGCGCAGAACCACTGGCGGTCAGCAACGCCAGCCGCGCTCGCTGGTGGTAAGCATCGTCGAACAACTGCGCGAGCAGGCCCTTGGCATCGCTCAAGGCCTGATGGCGACGGGTCGAGGCCGACGCGTCGACGATCACCAGCCAGATTTCATGGGGCGCGCGGGTGCGCTGTTGAAACAGCAGATCGGCGCGGCGCTGGGGGCGGCCATTGAGCAGCGTGCCCGGCCAGTTCACCGATCCGCTGCCGGCCCCATGCCGCTGGCCCTGGCGGCCATTGTCGAGTTGTCCGGCACGGGGCTTGGCATTCGCCCCCGCGTCGGACCGGGGGCGAATGCCTAGGGCTTTTTTGCCAGGGGCGGCCAGCTCGGAACTTCGCGGCGGGCACCGGTGGCTTGCGCCGTCGCCGGCATCTCGCCCCACTGGCCCTGCCCTTCACCGGATTTGCTGTCTGCGCCTGACGGAGATTGCGCTTGTGGCTCTGCGCCAGCCAAGGGCTGCTCGCGACGGCGATGGCGCAGGGCAAATTCGGCCACCGCATCGATGTCCTCTTCAGCAATCGCATCCGCCCCACGCCACGCGGCATGGGCGCGGGCCGCGCGCAACCAGACCAGATCGGCACGCAAGCCATCGACGCCAGCAGCGAAACAACGCTCGGTAATCAACGCCAATGCCGCGTCATCCAGCGGAATGGCTGCCAAGCGCTCGCGGGCGCTTTCACAGCGCGAACGCAGGATGTGTTGCTCGCTCGCCCACTGCGCGCAGAACCCTTGTGGATCGCTGTCGAAATCCAGCCGCCGGCGAATGATCTGTCCGCGTTCGGCGGGCGCGGTGTGGCCGCTCAGGGCAACGTTCAAGCCGAAGCGGTCAAGCAGTTGCGGCCGCAGCTCGCCCTCTTCCGGGTTCATGGTGCCGATCAGGACGAATTTGGCCGAATGCCGATGGGAAATGCCGTCACGCTCGATCAGATTGGTACCGCTGGCGGCGACATCGAGCAGCAGGTCGACCAAGTGATCGGGCAGCAGATTGACCTCATCGACATAGAGCACGCCACCGTCAGCCTTGGCCAGAACACCGGGCGAAAACTGCGCGCGACCGTCGCTCAGGGCAGCATCGAGGTCGAGGGTGCCGACTAGCCGCTCTTCGGTAGCGCCCAACGGCAAAGTGACAAACTGGCCGCTGGCGAGCAGATCCGCCAGGCCCCGCGCCAGCGTCGACTTGGCCATGCCGCGCGGACCTTCGATGAGTACGCCGCCGATTTTCGGGTCGATGGCGGTCAGGCACAGGGCGAGCTTCAGGTCATCGGCGCCGACCACGGCGGAGAGTGGGAAATGCGGGGTGTCGGTCATTTGGGTTTTCCCTTTCGTGGTCTTTGGTGTGCTTGAGTTTTAGTGGCGTGTCAGTTGGGTGGCCCTCACCCTAACCCTCTCCCAGAGGGAGAGGGAACTGATCTGGGTGTTCTTGCAAGTTGCGCCGACCTGAATTATCGAGTTGAACTCAGGCCTCAAAACCAACACAAATCGGCTCCCTCTCCCTCCGGGAGAGGGCTGGGGTGAGGGTAGCTTTTTAGCGGCTACATATCTTCCTCGATATCCAACAGCAAATTCTCCAGCGCCTCTTTATAAGCCCCAGGCTCCTGCCACATCCCGCGCTGCTGCGCTTCGAGCATGCGTTCGGTCATGTCGCGCAGAGCATGCGGATTATGTTCACGAACAAAATCCCGGGTCGCCGGATCAAGCAAATATGCCTCCGCCAGCAGCGCGTACTGATGGTCATCGATCAACTGCGTAGTCGCATCGAAGGCGAACAGATTATCAACCGTCGCCGCCAGTTCGAACGCGCCTTTGTAGCCGTGACGCTTGATTCCGTCGATCCACTTCGGATTCGCCGCGCGCGAGCGCACCACGCGGTTCAACTCTTCCTTCAGGGTACGAATCTTCGGCAGATCCGGCTGGCTGTGATCGCCGTGATAACTGGCCGCCGCTTCGCCGCGCAGCGTCTCCACCGCCGCGAGCATGCCGCCCTGGAACTGGTAGTAATCGTTGGAATCGAGCAAGTCATGCTCGCGGTTGTCCTGGTTCTGCAGAACTGCCTGTACCTGGCTCAGACGCTGGCTGAACTGCTCGCGGGCAGCCGTGCCCTCGTCGGCGCCGCCGTAAGCGTAGGCGCCCCAGTTCAGGTAGACCTCGGCGAGGTCTTCGCGGGTCTGCCACAAACGCCCGTCGATGGCGCCTTGCACCCCGGCGCCATACGCCCCCGGTTTCGCGCCGAAGATGCGCCACTCGGCCTGACGCCGCGCGGTGTCTTCATCGACGCCCGACTGCAACAGCGCCTCGCGTTCGGCACGCACTTTAGCGGCCAGCGGATTCAGGTCGTCCGGCTCGTCCAGCGCGGCCACCGCTTGCACGGCGGCGTCGAACAGGCGGATGAGGTTGGCAAACGCATCACGGAAAAACCCCGAAACCCGCAGCGTCACGTCGACTCTTGGACGATCGAGCAGACTCAGCGGCAGAATCTCGAAATCATCCACGCGCTGACTGCCCGTGGCCCAGACCGGACGCACGCCCATCAACGCCATGGCCTGAGCGATGTCGTCGCCGCCGGTGCGCATGGTTGCGGTGCCCCACACGGACAAGCCGAGTTGGCGCAAGTGATCGCCGTGGTCCTGCAGATGCCGTTCGAGGATAAGCGTCGCCGACTGGAATCCGATGCGCCACGCGGTGGTGGTCGGCAGATTGCGCACGTCCACCGAATAGAAATTACGACCGGTGGGCAGCACGTCGAGACGGCCACGGCTGGGTGCGCCGCTGGGGCCGGCGGGGACGAAACGACCGCTGAGGGCGTCAAGCAGACCGCGCATTTCGGCCGGGCCGCAAGCATCGAGGCGCGGGGCGACGACTACGCGCAGATGCTCGAGTATCGAATCTACCTCAGCCCACCCCGGCCCTTTTGGGAGCGAGCCTGTTCGCGAAGGCGTCGGGTCAGACAACTGATATTTTACTGACACACCGCTTTCGCGAGCAGGCTCGCTTCCACAGGGGACATTCAGTGCTTGGGAGATCAGGTCTGCAGCGAAGAGTTCGAGGCGTTCGCGGGTGTCGCCGGCGGTGCGCCAGACTTCTTCGCTGATGGCCTGCAACTCGGTCGGACGCGGGCCGCTCCAGGCATCGGCCAACGCGCAATCCAGCGGATCAAAACCAAGATCAAACGCTTTGGCCAGTGCTCGCAGCAGACTCGACTGCGCGCCCTTGCCGTCACCGCGCGGGATGCGCAGCAACGCCAGCAAGGTGTCGATACGCAAGCGGCCGCTCGGCGATTCGCCAAAAATGTGCAACCCATCGCGAATCTGCGATTCCTTCAAATCGCACAGATAAGTGTCGAGACGCGGCAACCAGATCGCCGCATCGGCGTCGCTGTCCAGCGCTGCGTCCAGTTGCAGTTCGCGGTCGATCTGCGTGTCACGCACCAATTGCAGAATGTCGCGTTGCAACTCACGGGCGCGGCGCGGATCGAGCAGTTGCGCCTCGTAATACTCGTCGGCCAGCAGCTCCAGATTGCGCAGCGGCCCGTAGGTTTCGGCGCGGGTCAGCGGTGGCATCAAGTGGTCGATGATCACCGCCTGCGTGCGCCGTTTGGCCTGAGCGCCCTCGCCCGGATCGTTGACGATAAACGGATAGATATTCGGCAGCGGCCCTAGCAGCGCGTCCGGCCAGCAATTCTCCGAAAGGCCGACGCCTTTGCCCGGCAACCATTCGAGATTGCCATGCTTGCCGACGTGGATCACGCCGTGGGCCCCGTAGGTGTTGCGCAACCAGAAATAGAACGCCAGATAGCCGTGCGGCGGGACCAGATCCGGGTCGTGATACACCGCGCTCGGATCGACCTGATAACCCCGGGCCGGCTGGATGCCGACAAAGGTCAGACCGAAACGCAGACCGGCGATCATCAGGCGACCGTCGCGGCACATCGGATCGTTTTGCGGCGCCCCCCAACGCTCCATCACCGCCGCGCGATTCGCCTCCGGCAACGCGTTGAACATCGCCAGGTAATCATCCATCGCCAGGCTCTGCTGGCACGGGCGCAGGTCGAGACTATCGAGGTCGTTGCTGACACCGCCGAGCAGTTGCTGGATCAGTTCGGTGCCGCTCTCGGGCAACTCGGCCGTGATCGGATAACCCTCTTCGCGCAACGCGCACAGGATGTTCAGCGCCGCCGCTGGCGTATCGAGGCCGACACCGTTGCCGATGCGGCCGTCGCGGGTCGGATAGTTGGCGAGGATCAGCGCGATGCGTTTTTTGCCATTGGCCACGCGCGCCAGATCAACCCAGCGCCGCGCCAGTTCGGCGACGAAATCCATGCGTTCGGGCTGGGCGCGATAGCAGACCACATCGGACTGACTGCGCTCGCTGCGCCAGGCCAGATCCTTGAAGCTGATCGGTCGGCTGATGATGCGCCCGTCAAGCTCCGGCAAAGCAATGTGCATCGCCAGATCACGCGGCCCGAGGCCCTGTTCGCTGTCGCGCCAGCCGGGTTCGTTGTCCTGAGCGCAGATGGCTTGAATCACTGGGATGTTGCGGCGAAACGGCCGCAGATGCGGCGCTTCGGGGCTGGACTGGGCAAAACCGGTGGTATTGAGAATCACCCCCGCCTCGACTTCATCCAGCCAGTCCTCGACCACAGACAAGCAACCGGGTTCTTTCAGACTGGCCACCGCGATCGGCAGCGGATTGAGCCCGGCTGCCCGCAAACGCTGACAGAACACATCAATGAACGCCGTGTTCGCCGCCTGCAAATGCGAGCGATAAAACAACAGCGCCGCCACCGGTTGACCGGGTAGCCATTCGGCTTGCCAGTCGCTCAGGGCAGCGCTGTTTTTCTGTGGGTGATAAATCGCCGTGCGCGGCAGGGTTTGCGGCTCGCTCCACGGGTAATCGCGGGCAAACCATTGGTTGCCCAGGCAACGGAAGAAATCCAGTGCATTGCCCATGCCGCCCTGACGCAGAAATTGCCAGAGTCGATCGCGTACTTCGGCGCTGACCGTGCTCAAGTCGCTGAGCTCGGGGTCCGGACGGTCATCGCCGGGCACCAGAATCAGTTGCACGCCGCGTTCCGACAACTCGACCAGCCGCTCGACGCCATAGCGCCAATAGGCGATGCCGCCGTGCAGCGAGATCAGAATGACCTTGGCGTGGCGCAGCACTTCGTCGACATACAGATCGACCGAGGCATGATTCTGCACCTGCATCGGGTTGGCCAGACGCAGGCTCGGGTAGTCATCGGGCAATTGCTGCGCAGCCTCGGCGAGCAGCGCCAGGCTGGAATCGCCGCTGCACAGGATCACCAGCTCGGCGGGGGTTTGTCCGAGATCGGCAATGTTGTCGTCCGAGACGAATCCGCCGGGCTGGGTCCTGAGCAGGTGCATGGTTTAAACGCTGAGCGCAGCGCGCAATTGCGCTTCGAGTTGTGCGGCATCGAGTTCCTGACCGATCAGCACCAGACGCGTGACGCGCGCTTCTTCGGCGCCCCACTGACGGTCGAAATGCTTGTCGAAACGCGTGCCCACACCCTGGATCAACAGGCGCATCGGCTTGTTCGGAATCGCCGCGAAGCCTTTCACGCGCAGAATGCCGTGTTGCACCACGAGTTGCGTCAGCGCGTCGAGCAGCAGGCTTTCATCGGCTTGCGGCAGTTCGATTGAGATCGAATCGAACGCGTCGTGATCGTGATCGTCGTCATCACCGTCATGGTGGTGATCGTGGTGACTGTGGCGGCTGTCGATGTGCTCCTCGGAGCCGGCACCGAGGCCGATCAGCACGTCGAGCGGCAGGCGGCCATTGCTGGCTTCGATGATTTTTACCGCTGGCGGCAGCTCTTCGGCGACTTCAGCGCGCACCCGTGCGAGATCTTCCGGGCTGGTCTGGTCGGCCTTGTTGAGGATGACCAGGTCAGCACTGGCCAGTTGATCGGCGAACAATTCGTGCAGCGGCGACTCGTGATCAAGGTTCGGATCGAGTTTGCGCTGGGCATCGACCTGATCCGGGAACGCTGCGAAGGTGCCAGCAGCGACGGCCGGGCTGTCGACCACGGTGATCACCGCGTCAACGGTGCAGGCGCTACGGATTTCCGGCCACTGGAAGGCCTGCACCAGCGGTTTTGGCAGGGCCAGGCCCGAGGTTTCAATAAGGATGTGGTCGAGATCGCCGCGACGGGCAACCAGTTCGCGCATTACCGGGAAGAATTCTTCCTGCACCGTGCAGCACAGGCAGCCGTTGGCTAGTTCGTAAACACGGCCGCTGGCCTCTTCTTCGGTGCAGCCGATGGTGCATTGCTTGAGGATTTCACCGTCGATGCCCAGCTCGCCAAACTCGTTGACGATCACCGCGATGCGCCGGCCCTGAGCGTTGTCGAGCATGTGCCGCAGCAGCGTGGTTTTGCCCGAACCGAGGAAACCGGTGACGATGGTGACGGGGAGTTTGGCCAGTGTTTTCATCGGTATGCCCTTTGGCAAGCGGCGGGCATACGGGACGAGAACCGGCAGCGCGCATGCACGCCGGAAGCATTCGCCACCGGATCACCCCGCCCGGTTGTAGTGAGAATCTGTGACGAGGCAGGTCTCCTGGCTGACGGCGTTCAGGCGCGAGACCTGGCGTCCATTGCGCCTTCCCGCTGGCTCATCGGTTGAGCTGGCAGTGGCGTGGCAACGAACATCACCGTTCACAGTTGCGGGGGCAGCCGCGGCTTTGACCGCGTTCCCTTCTTAGCTTCGGCGAGTGCCGAAGAACCTCGAAAGCGCAAGGCTACGCATGGGTCCGTCGTGGGTCAATGGTCGGTGAGTCTGAAACTGGGGGTATATCCGTTGCTGCGGTAACGGCTTCCTATGGTTTCGCTCTTACAGCGAGTCCCTTTTTCAAACGCCGGAGTGCCGGCACAGCAAAAAGAAACCAAAAGGCTTTGCCCCGGCGCACGGCCCGCTCGCTGGGGCTCGGGGTACCTTCGTTACGGGACCGATCCGGGCGCAGCCTGCTGAAGGGGCAAAAGATCAAAGCCAAAGCAAAAGCCAGATCTAGAGCCCCTCACCCTAGCCCTCTCCCCGAGGGAGAGGGGACTGACCGAGGTGTTTAGGCGAAATACGCCGACTTGCGTTACCGAGTCGAATGCAGATTTTGAACACCACACAAATCGGCTCCCTCTCCCTCGGGAGAGGGCTGGGGTGAGGGGCAGCAACAACACAAATTAAAAGCCGAACACCCACGCTTTTCACCACTCAATAAGCCGAGTGTCAGCTCGCCTGCTCTTGATCTTGATCTTGATCCACCGGCGACGGATATACACACAAAAAACATCAGAAAAACACCCCCAGCGCAGCACCGAAAACTCCCCGGAAATTGACTAAAAACCCAAACCCATGTTCTCCTGCCCACCTTGTTACGGGTGCCCTTCACAGGGTGAAACGGGAAACCGGTGAATCATGTGCTTTACTCAAGGCCATGTCAGTCCGGTGCTGCCCCCGCAACGGTAAGCGAGCGAAGCGTCAGATCCACTGTGCCCCGGCATGGGAAGGTGATGCTTGCAGGTCGGCCTCGTGCCAACCCCTCGCGAGCCCGGAGACCGGCCCGCAACACCCAGCGCGCGCAAGCGCCGCTGACCACAAACAAACCCGCGGTGGGCGGGCGCTGTTCGAAATCCCTGCGTGCCCGGCTCGCAGGGATTTTCATGCGCTCTGTTTACCCGCTGACATTTCAGAGGGAAGCGCTATGTCGATCATCAGCAATACCGTCAGCCAAACTGACAACATCTCCAGCAGCACCACACTCGGCCAACGCGTCGCCGCCGCCCTCTTCGCCTCGATCCTCGGTGCCAGTCTGGTCTGGTTCGCCGGTTTCTCGCACATCGAAGCGGTGCACAACGCCGCCCACGATACCCGCCACAGCGCCGCGTTCCCGTGCCACTGAGGCTTGCCGAGATGATCAAGCGTATCGCGCAAACCGCAGGCTTCACCGGCTTGCTCGCCGCCCTGCTGCTGACCCTGCTGCAGAGTTTCTGGGTATCGCCACTGATTCTGCAGGCCGAATCCTTCGAGAAATCCGAACCGGTCGCGCAAGTTCACGAACACGCCGCCGGCACCGCCGCCCACAGCCATGATGGCGAAGCCTGGGAGCCGGAAGACGGCTGGCAGCGCGTGGTCTCGACCACTGGCGGCAATCTGGTGGTGGCGGTGGGTTTCGCCCTGATGCTCGCCGGCCTGTACACCTTGCGCGCGCCGACCAAAACCTCGCAAGGGCTGCTCTGGGGTCTGGCCGGTTACGCGACGTTCGTTCTCGCGCCGACCTTGGGCCTGCCACCTGAATTGCCGGGCACTGCGGCTGCCGATCTGGCATCGCGGCAGATCTGGTGGATCGGCACTGCCGCATCGACCGCCGTCGGCCTGGCACTGATCGCCTTCAGCCGCCACTGGCTGATGAAGCTTCTCGGTGTGGCGATTCTCGCCGTGCCGCATGTGATCGGCGCGCCGCAACCCCAGGTGCATTCGATGCTTGCCCCAGAGGCACTGGAAACCCAATTCAAAATCGCTTCGCAGCTGACCAACGTCGCGTTCTGGCTGGCCTTGGGCTTGATCAGTGCATGGTTGTTCCGGCGCAAAAGCGCAGGCCGATATCAGGCATGACCGATGACCGCGCAGCGCCGACCTTCGTGGTCGGCCTCGGCTGCCAGCGCGGCTGCCCGGCCAGTACGTTGCGTGCATTACTCGATCAAGCGTTGCAGGCGCACCGCATCGAGCTGCGAGCGGTCAAGGCTTTGGCGAGTATCGACCTCAAGCGCGACGAACCGGGGTTGCTGGAACTGGCCACACAATTGAACCTGCCCCTGCAGTATTTCAACAGTGCCGAACTGGCGCCTTATCAACAGCGCCTCAGTCATCAATCGCAGATCGCCTTTGAGCGCACCGGCTGCTACGGCGTGGCGGAAAGCGCCGCGCTGGCGCTGGCCGAGCAACTGATTCAGGCGCCGGCGAAACTGCTGATCCACCGCCAGAAATATGCGCAGGCCACGCTGGCATTGGCCGGCGCTGCATAAAATCCCGATAATCCCCGCCATTGATCATGAGCACGCTTCATCTGCAGTGGGGCTGCGCCTCTTCACAAGGATTCAACGATGACCGTCTACTTCATCGGCGCCGGCCCCGGCGACCCGGAGCTCATCACCGTCAAAGGCCAACGGCTGATTCGCAGCTGCCCGGTGATCATTTATGCCGGCTCGCTGGTACCTGCCGCGGTGCTGGAAGGTCATCAGGCCGAAACCGTGGTCAACAGCGCTGAACTGCATCTGGAACAGATCATCGATCTGATCAGGACGGCCCATGCCAAAGGCCAGGATGTTGCCCGCGTGCATTCGGGGGATCCAGGTCTGTACGGCGCGATTGGTGAGCAGATCCGCTACTTGCGTGAGCTGAGCATTCCTTTCGAGATCATTCCGGGCGTGACCGCGACGGCGGCATGCGCAGCGCTGCTGGGCGCCGAGCTCACTCTGCCGGACATCTCGCAAAGCGTGATCCTGACCCGTTACGCCGACAAGACCGCGATGCCCGTTGGCGAGGAGCTGGCCAGCCTGGCGCAGCATGGCGCGACCATGGCCATTCATCTGGGGGTCAATCATCTGGAAAAGATTTTGGTTGAATTGCTGCCGCATTACGGCGCGGACTGCCCGATTGCCGTGATTCACCGCGCGACATGGCCGGATCAGGACTGGGTCGTCGGTACACTGGCGGACATTGCCGCAAAGGTCGAGGCCAAAGGGTTTCGGCGTACGGCGCTGATTCTGGTCGGGCGGGTGTTGGGCAGTGAAGTGTTCAGCGAGTCTTCGCTGTATCGCGCCGGGCATGCGCATTTGTACCGACCGTGAGTGGAACGCGGAGCGTCCCGGGCTGCATGCCCACGCGGAGCGTGGGCATGATCAAGCCACAGGCATAAAAAAACGGCGCTCACGGGGCGCCGTTTTTCATGTTCGCAGCGAACGCCTTAGTAGTAGGCGTTTTCTTTCTGCGTGTGGTCAGTCACGTCGCGAACGCCCTTGAGCTCCGGGATGCGCTCGAGCAGCGTGCGCTCGATGCCTTCCTTCAAGGTCACGTCAGCCTGGCCGCAGCCCTGGCAACCGCCACCGAACTGCAACACGGCGATGCCGTCCTCGACCACATCGATCAGGCTGACCTGACCGCCGTGGCTGGCCAGCCCCGGGTTGATCTCGGTTTGCAGGTAGTAGTTGATGCGCTCGTTGACCGGGCTGTCGGCATTGACCATCGGCACCTTGGCATTTGGCGCCTTGATGGTCAGCTGGCCGCCCATACGGTCGGTGGCATAGTCGACAACGGCGTCGTCAAGAAACGCTTCGCTGAAGGAATCGATGTAAGCGGTGAAGCTTTTCAGCCCCAGCGCAGTATCTTCAGGCTTCTCTTCGCCCGGCTTGCAGTAGGCAATGCAGGTTTCGGCGTACTGGGTGCCAGGCTGGGTGATGAAGACACGGATGCCGATGCCCGGGGTGTTCTGCTTGGAGAGCAGATCGGCCAGGTAATCATGGGCGGCGTCGGTAATGGTAATAGCGGTCATAAAAACTCCTCGCAGGCTTGGGCGCAGTTTACGCCAATCGGCGCGGCTGACAAAGTCCTAGTATTTTTGTCGGGAAAGAATCCCGGCATATGCCTGCGAATGCTCAAAGGTTCTCGTACCGGTTCATATCCAGCACACCCTCTTCCACCGGATCGGTTTCGTGTATGTACTGGCTCAGATCGTGGAAATACAGCCAGAACTGCGGATGACTGCGACGAATGCCCCAGCGTTCGACGATCTTGTCGAACCGATTGGCATCCTTGGCATTCTCCATCGCATCGACGAACGCCGGCACCTGCTCGGCCGGTACGTTGAACATGAAGTTCGGGTAACTGGTGAGTACGCCCGGATAGATCGTCAATGTGTCGAGGCCCGGTTGATAGCGCAGCGACTCACCGAGCAAAAACGCCACGTTGCTGTGCGCGCGGTTGCGCAGCACGCTGTAGACCTCGCGCTTGCCGCTGGCGGTTTCGACGCGCAGCAAGGTCGCTTCGGGCAACTGGTCGATGACTTTCAACCCTGCGGCCGGTCGCGAGGCCAGACGGCTCAGGGCCTGCTCGGCGTTCTGCAACGCCGGATCGATATTCGGTCGCGAGCAATAAGCGCCGTCGCAGCGATTGATCGGGTCCGGCCGCGCGTTCAGATCACCGTAGCGCGCCAGCAACTGCATGGCGAAATCGTGTTTCGGGTCTTTTTCGTCGAGTTTGAGCGCGGTCGGTTTGTCGTCATCGATGGCCTCGTAATCGAGCCACATCTTGAACTGGCCGCCGTCCTGGTACCAATCGTTGAGGTAATCCTCGCGCGAGTCAGCGGGCATCAGGCGCAGGAAGTTCTGCTCGGCGCCGTTACGGATCAGGTCGAAATACAGACGGGTCTGCGCCTGATGGGAGACGTTGCCGAACACGTCGAAGTTGACCGCGAGCTGATAGTAGGTGCGCTCGAGCAGTGGATAGTCGAACAGCCACATGGTCTGCGGCACCTCACCGATAAGCCCCTTGGTCACCGAAGCGCTGTCGAAGTGGCGGAAAATGCTCAGCAAGGCGTTGTCGTTGCCGGCCCACAGCGTCGACCAGCTCGGCGCCGGCAGATCGGCATAGCTGTCACGGCGCAGTGCCTCGTATTCGTTGCGCTTGTCGCGATAGTTGCGCCACAGGCTCAGCACGCTGCCGACATCGTCGTTCTGCCCCGGCATCGCCAGCAGCGGCGTGGCCTGGCCACGGTAGTTCGGGTCGGTGATGTAGAGGTCATGCTCCGGGGCCTGGAACAGCGCCCAGAAGTTGTCGCGGATCACGTCGGTCGCGATCTGCCCACGGCACACCGGCCCGCGAATGAAGGTGCGGACGAAGTATTCGGCGTTATCGAGCATGAACTGATAGCGCGCCTGCGCCGGAATCGCCTCGAAGGTGGCAAACGGATTGGCACGGCTTTGCGGGCCATAACCCGGCAGCGCATTGACCTGCCAGTTGCCGTTGTAGAACAGGCTCTTGATCCGCGCCATTTTGGCTGCGCTCAGCGGATAAGTGATGTGCGTCTTGTGCACGATCACCCCCTGCACCGGCCACAAGCGGTAATACACCTGCGTGCCCGGGTCGTCGTTGGGGCGGCGCGTGGCGATCAGGTCGATCGGCTGGCCGCTCGGCGTCCGCGAACGTACCCACTGGAAATAATGCCCCGGCTCGCCGTCCTTGAAATAAATGTGCGCCAGATACCAGTGTTCGAACAACCAGCGCCCCACCAGACTCTGCCGCGCACCGGGGGCGTTGAGCAGGTTTTCCCACTGCAGGATCTGCATGGCCTCTTTGGCACTCGGTGCCAGGCTCTGTTCGTCGATCGGCGCGCCAGACGCCAGCCAGCGCTGCAGGGTCTGGTATTGCTGGTCGGTCAGGCCAGTGACCGCCAGCGGCATGCCCTCTTTCGGGTGCGCGCCGGCATATCCGTCGAACTCCGCAGGCATTGCGCATAGATTGTTGCGATTGAGCCCCAGGACAATGTCTTCGGGCAGCTTGGCGTTCGGCGTCAGCGGCGTCTTGTGGCCGAGTTCAAGCATGCGTGCCATCAGCGCAGCCTGACTGCCCTGGGCGTCGAGCACCGAATAGAAGTCTTTCTGCTGCCAGGCGCGCTTGCCGAAGGCGTCGTAAAACAGGCGCGTGGTCGGTGCTGCCTGAGTGCGTTCGCCGTCGTACACGGGCATCTTGCTCGCGCCACGAGCAGCGCCTTCGCCACTGCCCAGATTGAGCTGACAGGCCGAGTCATAGCAGGCATGGCAGGCTACGCACTTCTCGGTGAAGATCGGTTGGATATCGCGGGTGTAGGAGATGGAAGAAGAAATGGCAGGATCTTGCGCCGCGACGCTCCCGCTCAGGACCAGCAACCATAAACTGATGAAGCGGTGCGGCATGTTGCTGATCTCGATGATAAAAAAAGGCTGCGATTCTACCGTTATGACGCTCGTACCAACATGAGCGATATTCATGCAAAAGCTGCACATGCTCCAAAAGCGCACAGGTTTGCTATGATCCCGCTCCTTCGTAATGGTCTTTTCGAGTAGTCCACATGTCCGATCGCAGCGTCCGCCTTCAAGCTCTCAAGCAAGCCCTCAAAGAGCGCATCCTGATTCTCGACGGCGGGATGGGCACGATGATCCAGAGCTACAAGCTCGAAGAGCAGGATTATCGCGGCAAGCGCTTCGCGGACTGGCCGAGTGACGTCAAGGGCAACAACGACCTGCTGGTGATCACCCGTCCGGACGTGATCGGCGGCATCGAAAAAGCCTATCTGGACGCCGGCGCCGACATTCTCGAAACCAACACTTTCAACGCCACGCGCATTTCCATGGCCGATTACGGCATGGAAGAGCTGGCGTACGAGTTAAACGTAGAGGGCGCACGTCTGGCGCGCAAGATTGCCGACGCCAAGACCGCCGAAAACCCGGCCAAGCCGCGCTTCGTTGCCGGCGTGCTCGGCCCGACCAGCCGCACCTGCTCGCTGTCGCCCGACGTCAACAACCCCGGCTACCGCAACGTGACCTTCGATGAGCTGGTGGAAAACTACACCGAAGCCACCAAAGGCCTGATCGAGGGCGGCGCCGACCTGATTCTGATCGAAACCATTTTCGACACCCTCAACGCCAAAGCGGCGATCTTCGCCGTGCAGGGCGTGTTCGAGGAGCTGCACATCGAACTGCCGATCATGATTTCCGGGACCATCACCGACGCCTCCGGTCGTACCCTGTCCGGCCAGACCACCGAGGCGTTCTGGAACTCCGTGGCCCACGCCAAGCCGATTTCCGTGGGCTTGAACTGCGCCCTCGGCGCCAGCGAACTGCGCCCGTACCTGGAAGAGCTGTCGAACAAGGCCAGCACCCACGTATCCGCGCACCCGAACGCCGGCCTGCCGAACGAATTCGGCGAGTACGACGAACTGCCGTCGCAAACCGCCAAAGTCATCGAAGAATTCGCTCAGAGCGGTTTTCTCAACATCGTCGGCGGTTGCTGCGGCACCACGCCGGGCCACATCGAAGCCATCGCCAAAGCCGTGGCCGGTTATGCGCCGCGGCAGATTCCAGACATCCCCAAGGCTTGCCGCCTGTCGGGTCTGGAGCCGTTCACCATCGATCGCAGCTCGCTGTTCGTCAACGTCGGCGAGCGCACCAACATCACCGGCTCGGCGAAATTCGCCCGCCTGATCCGTGAAGACAACTACACCGAAGCCCTCGAAGTCGCTCTGCAGCAGGTCGAGGCCGGCGCGCAGATCATCGACATCAACATGGACGAGGGCATGCTCGATTCGAAGAAGGCCATGGTCACCTTCCTCAATCTGATCGCCGGCGAACCGGATATCTCGCGCGTGCCGATCATGATCGACTCGTCGAAATGGGAAGTCATTGAAGCCGGGCTCAAGTGCATTCAGGGCAAGGGCATCGTCAACTCGATCAGCATGAAAGAAGGCGTCGAGCAGTTCATCCATCACGCCAAGCTGTGCAAGCGCTACGGCGCTGCGGTGGTGGTGATGGCCTTCGACGAAGCTGGCCAGGCCGACACCGAAGCGCGCAAGAAAGAGATCTGCAAACGCTCCTACGACATTCTGGTCAATGAAGTCGGCTTCCCGCCGGAAGACATCATCTTCGACCCGAACATCTTCGCCGTCGCTACCGGCATCGAAGAGCACAACAACTACGCCGTCGACTTCATCAATGCCTGCGCCTACATCCGCGATGAGCTGCCGTACGCGCTGAGCTCCGGCGGCGTGTCCAACGTGTCGTTCTCGTTCCGTGGCAACAACCCGGTGCGTGAGGCGATTCACTCGGTGTTCCTGCTCTACGCCATCCGCGCCGGGCTGACCATGGGCATCGTCAACGCCGGCCAGCTGGAGATCTACGATCAGATCCCGGCCGAGCTGCGCGACGCGGTCGAAGACGTGATCCTCAATCGCACCCCGGACGGCACCGACGCCCTCCTCGCCATCGCCGACAAGTACAAGGGCGACGGCAGCGTCAAGGAAGCCGAGACCGAAGAGTGGCGCAACTGGGACGTCAACAAACGTCTGGAGCACGCGCTGGTCAAGGGCATCACCACGCACATCGTCGAAGACACCGAAGAATCCCGCCAGTCGTTTGCGCGGCCGATCGAAGTGATCGAAGGCCCATTGATGTCCGGCATGAACATCGTCGGCGACCTGTTCGGCGCTGGCAAAATGTTCCTCCCGCAGGTGGTGAAATCCGCGCGCGTGATGAAGCAGGCCGTGGCGCACTTGATCCCGTTCATCGAACTGGAGAAAGGCGACAAGCCGGAAGCCAAGGGCAAGATCCTCATGGCCACGGTCAAAGGCGATGTGCACGACATCGGCAAGAACATCGTCGGCGTGGTGCTCGGTTGCAACGGCTATGACATTGTCGACCTCGGCGTGATGGTTCCGGCCGAAAAGATCCTGCAGGTCGCCAAAGAAGAAAAGTGCGACATCATCGGCCTCTCCGGCCTGATCACGCCGTCGCTGGACGAGATGGTCCACGTTGCCCGCGAAATGCAGCGTCAGGATTTCCACCTGCCACTGATGATCGGTGGCGCGACGACGTCGAAAGCGCACACCGCGGTGAAGATCGAGCCGAAGTACAGCAACGATGCCGTGGTCTACGTGACCGACGCCTCGCGCGCCGTCGGCGTGGCGACACAGTTGTTGTCCAAGGAACTCAAGGCCGGTTTCGTCGAGAAGACCCGCCTGGAATACATCGACGTGCGCGAGCGTACGTCCAATCGCAGCGCCCGTACTGAACGCCTGAGCTACGCCGCCGCGATCGCGAAGAAGCCGCAATTCGACTGGGCCAATTATCAGCCAGTGAAACCGACCTTCACCGGCAGCAAGGTGCTCGACAACATCGATTTGAAGGTACTGGCCGAGTACATCGATTGGACACCGTTCTTCATTTCCTGGGATCTGGCCGGCAAATTCCCGCGCATCCTCGAAGACGAAGTGGTCGGTGAAGCCGCCACTGCGCTGTACAAGGACGCGCAGGAAATGCTCGCTAAGCTCATCGACGAAAAACTCATCAGCGCCCGTGCGGTGTTCGGTTTCTGGCCGGCCAATCAGGTCAACGAAGACGACATCGAGCTGTACGACGACAACGGCAAGCCGCTGGCCAAGCTGCATCACCTGCGTCAGCAGATCATCAAGACCGACGGCAAGCCGAACTTCTGCCTCGCCGACTTCGTGGCGCCGAAGGACAGCGAAGTCACCGACTATGTCGGCGGCTTTATCACCACCGCTGGCATCGGTGCCGAAGAAGTGGCCAAGGCCTATCAGGACGCGGGCGACGACTACAACTCGATCATGGTCAAGGCCCTCGCCGACCGCTTGGCCGAAGCCTGCGCCGAATGGCTGCACCAGCAAGTGCGTAAAGAACACTGGGGTTACGCCAAGGACGAGACCCTGGATAACGATGCGCTGATCAAAGAGCAGTACCGTGGCATCCGCCCTGCTCCCGGCTACCCGGCCTGCCCGGATCACACCGAGAAAGCCGCGCTGTTCACCCTGCTCGATCCAGAGGCTGCCGAAATGCGCGCCGGGCGCAGTGGCGTGTTCCTCACCGAACACTACGCAATGTTCCCCGCCGCAGCGGTCAGCGGCTGGTACTTCGCCCATCCGCAGGCGCAGTACTTTGCCGTGGGCAAGATCGACAAGGATCAAGTGCAGAGCTACACCGCGCGCAAAGGCCAGGACCTGAGCGTGACCGAGCGTTGGCTGGCGCCGAATCTGGGTTACGACAGCTGAGTCGAGCAGACCTGGGAGCGCGCTGCTCCCAGGTCTGCTCGATCACTCAGTCGCGGCGCCACGAAGGTCCGGGTTTCGGTGAAGACGGGGCCGATGGCGACGCCCCCGCATCCTGCGACGCCAGGCTCTCCAGTTCTGTGCGAGTCAGAGCCTTGAGTTTCTCGATGCGCGCATCCGCCAGTTCGATTTCAAGCACCCTCATCGCGTCCAGATAATCGCTGTTTTCTCTGTCCGGGTAGGCATCCTCGACCGCTTCGTGCCGCCTGGTAGCGTCGCGTTCAAGTGCCTCGAACGCCTCGGCGTGGCGATCCTGCAGATAGCGGATCCAGTAGTCCCGCGCAATCAGATCCTCCAGAAAGATGGGTGATGCCTCGTCCGCGAGAACCGAGGCACGCGCATTGAGCAATCGTCGCCCGCGAATCGGTGAGGCGTACAACATGTGTTCGGGTTGCGCCGGCAACTCCAGGTCGTCCGGCCAGCCGCGTGTCAGGCCGATGCGGTATTGCAGGCGGACTTCCGCGCGATCCTTGTTCCTGGCGGCGGCTTCGGCCAGTCGATCCACCCTTTCCAGGCGAAACAGCCGTCGAGTCAGATCAAGCAGCGCTCTGCCGCGTTGCAGCTGACGATGCCGCGGAATGTCGCGCAGAGCGTTGTATTCATAGACGCGGGTCTCCAGTTCGCTGAACGACAGGATCCGGCCATCGGGGCACGTGCCGTGGGTTTCGGCGTTCAAAAACAACAGCTCGCGCAGTTCAGCGTTTTCCGTGGCAGCCTGGATCACTTGCCAGACCCGGTGGGTCAGATCGGCACCGGCAAACCTGAATTCCAGGGTGTCGGGCAAGGTCGAGAGCAAATGAAAGAACGCCTCATGGTTGGCCTGTCGAGCCAATTGCAGCCATAGCGCTTGCCGCGCTGCACGCGCATCTGCATGCGTATAGGTCATCCATATATCCATCGCCGGCGCCGCCACGTCCTGCGCCGGATTGGCAATCACCTCCGCAGCCTCCACACCGGCATGCATGTCCACGGGCCTGCTACTGCTACCGCCACCGCCACCGCCTCCGCCTCCGCCACGCGGATCATCACCATCGTCGCTATCGGAGTCGGGGTCCGAACCCCCATCCGAATCCGATTCGGATCCGCTATCGCTTTCCGAGTCGCTCATACGCTCGGCGATCAAGCGCTGCAAGGACTCCGGCGTGTAACCCAGCACCTCACTGCCGCCATGCGCGACGCTGTAGTCCCTGATCTGCTCCAATGCGTTAAGCGACAGCGAGTTCTCCGACAGATCGGTGCCTGCCACGAGCGCCTCATGATTGCCGCCCAACAGCCGGTCCGGGAAAACCATGATGTTGTTGCCCGACAGGTCCAGCCTTTGCAGATGCGCCAGTTCAAGCACGCCTTCAGGCCAGAAATCCAGGCCGTTCTGGCCGAGGTTGAGGGTTTGCAGACTGCTGAAGGTTGCGGCGTTGAATTCTTCCAGCTGATTGTGACTGAGGTCGAGCCAGCGCAGCCGCGCCCCGCTCGCGTGCTGATACACCGATTGCGCCACGGCCAGGCGATTGCCGCTCAATTCCAGCCGTTCGAGCCGGCTCAGACTGCCGACAGCGTCCGGCAGGCGCGCCAGGCCCGTGCCATTGAGCATCAGCGTGGTCAACTCAGGAAACGCCGGGCAGAAGAGGTTGAAACTCTCTACGGAAAATTTAGCCCCGGTCAGGTCCAGCGTCCGCACATGGGAAAACACATTCGACAGCGCAGGCAAATCACCCAAGCCGCCCGCTGACAGGCTCAGCGTGCGTCCGGCGGATTCGGTATGGCCGGTGAGCCCGTCCCGCCAGCAAGCGCGGATCCTGGAGGCATCAAAGAATCTTGTTGACGACGCCCCTTCACCAGCCCCTTGCGCCGGGTTGAAGATCCAGCCGTTCAACTCACGCGTCAACGCCTCGTTACTTGCTCGCCACTGATTCTGTCTGCCGACGATTTGCTCAGGGGACAGGCCTTCAGTGCGCAAACGCTCAACGCTGGCCTGGGCCTTTTCAAGCGACAGTGACGGAAAGATTTCCAGCACTGCGCGATGCATGTCGGTGCCTTGCTGAATGACCGAGACAGATGGCAGTGGCAAGAGATGAGCGGCGCGATTGAGTGCCGTGTCAGGCGTGGCACCGCTGGAACCGCTGGAACCGGCGGGTAACGACGGCGCTTGCGATTCAAACCGTTGCAGCGCCCCTTCGGGCAAACCCAAGGTCATTTCTATACGTCGCTGCGCCGCCTTTAGGCTCGCTTCGCCGCCGACACTGAAGCGGTTGTTCAGCAGCCGGGTCTTGAGCAGCACAGCGTTGTCGGCAAGCACGTGATCGGGGAGCGAACCGATGGTGTTATGCCGCAAATCCATTGCTTGCAAATGTGCCAGGTTCTCCGCCCCCTTCGGCCACTCATTGAGCCCGTTTGAGCTGAGGTTCAGCGTCCTGAGGCCGGTCAGGCGAGAAACGTCCAGTGTGTCCAGCCGATTGAGGCGGGCATTGAGATGTTCGAGATTGCTCAGCGCGTCGAATTGATCTTGCACCTCAGGGGTCACGGCGATTCGGTTGAAAGACAGGTCCAGCTGTGTGAGCCGGGGCAAATCGGCTGGCCGCACCGGCACTTCGGTCAGTCCGCAGGCGGTGACCTCCAGGCTTGTGGCGCCACTGAACGCCTGGAGAAAGCCGCGGATCTGTTCGACCGGCACAGTCAAGCGGTCCAGCCGAACCCGCTGTACATGAGCAAACGTACCGGCCGGCAATTGCGGCAGCTCACTCACCGACTCCGCGCCCAGCGCCCAGGCGGTGTCAACCAGTTCAAACATGCTGGCGTCGTCCAGATCGCTGGCGGATATCCAGTCCTCTGCATTGAAGGGACGAACGTCATCGTTCAAGCGATAACGCCGGCGTATGGCCGCGCGCCAGTTTTTTTCCAGTGCACGAACCACCCGGGCATTGGGCGGCGCTTGCCAGCGCGCTGCCGGCGTCGCCGTACGCAACTCTGCGGATGCGCTGGCCTCGTAGAACTGGCGGAAAATTGCGCTGTGCTCCACGCGCAGAATCTCCACGGCTCCAAGTCGGGTCTCCGGTGTGTTCCACAGACTCATGATGCGCTGAGGTAACGGGTTGAGACGGCCGGCCTCACCCGTCAGAAACTGCAGTTCGCCGGCGCAGTAGCGGCGGACCATCAAGTCCAGATCAACCAGATGCCCCCATTCCCCCATGTAGTTTTTCACATAGTCGTAAGCCGGTTTGAACGCTCCGTGGGAGAACCTCGACCAGTCCAGGGACAAACCGGCCCAGAGTCTCTCGTGCCCGACATAAAGGGTCTGTGGAAGGGATGCGATGGCGGTCTGCGTCAGATCCAGACGCTCCAGCTCAGGCAGTTGTTCCACATAAGTCGGCCACTGCGTCAGGCCCGGCGCTTCAATCTTGAGTTTCTTCAGTCGTTCAAGGGGAGCCAGGTCCAGCTCGGGCGGGCTGCCTGCGCCGCCGGGAAAATCGAGATGAAGCTCCTCAACCGCGGTCAGGCTACGCAATCTTGTCGACAGATCGGCAGCCATCACCCGCGCTGGCGTTCGGAACTTGAGCTTTTTCAACGCGGACATGCGAGTCACGCTCAGGGGCAACGTCGTCAGTGACTGCTCGTGCTCCATGTAGGTGCCGAACAGACTGCCCCGCTCCCCCAGCGACAACTTTTCGATATTGGCAAATCGCGTCAGGAAGGCATCGGCGTTGGCGTCGGTCAAACCTCCGCCGCCAATCGACAGTTCACGCACGTGAGCAAAGTCGACGGTCATCTCTGGCAGAGGATCGTAGGTGAGAATCGACAGTTGATCGGCACCCGCGACCCCAGTGGACAAAGCGTTGCGCCAGCAGGTTTTCAGCGCTTGCGCGGTGCGAAACTTGTAATTTGTTCCGGAGCGTTCCCAGGGCGCCGCCGTCGCTGTCCCCGCCCATTCATCCAGCGTCGCATTGAGCTGTTCCCACTCACGCCGACGTGATTGCAACAGCTCGAAAATGGCCCGGTCGTTTTTTCCTGTCCGATATTGGTCAAGGAGAAAGCCACGAGCCTGTTCGTCGCTCAATTGCGGGTAGATATCCTGCACGTGAGCCAGCAGGTTCGGTGCCAATCCCGCGCCGCGTCCACTGGCGGGATAACCGATCAAGGTAGCGTTCACCCGCACCGGGGGCTTTATCCACTTGACCTGAGGCGCCAGCAATGCGGGTGCATCAGCCTGGTGCTGGTCGGCGTGATCGATGATCTTTGCTTGCAACTCTGCGGACTGCCCGACCTCAGGGACACCGAGGCTGCGGCGCGCATGATCAGGCAGGGCATGCATGATCGACGAGTAAAAATTGTCGCCGTCGCGAGGCAGGCTGTTGAGTGCCTCACCGCGCTCGTTGTATGCCTGAAACTGAACGCCTGTTTTGATCAGGTATTTTTTCTCGCCGGCGGTTTCACTGCCGATGCTGTCGAGCAGCATGCCGGCGTCGTGGCCTTCGCGTACTTCAATGCGAAGGCTGTCGGGCCAACCCGCCAATTGCTCAAGCGTGTGCAAGGCCAGGCGCCGGCTGTCCGCAGACGCGACGTTTTCGCTGCGCAGACCGGCATATGCCGCTACCTGTCGACTTTGCCGCGCGTACCAGCGGGCCTCCTCCAACAGGCGCAGCGGTACTCGTTGCCCTGAGCCGAGTCGCTGAAGATCATCGGGCCGACCATGCGCCAGCACCGTTTGCGCCGCCGGTTCACTGAGTCCCGGGCAGGCCTTTTGCAAGCGCGCAACCTGCGGATCGACGGGTTCGGTGCCCAAATGAATGCTGTCGTAAATCGCCGGCTGGCGGGTGTTGGCGTAATCGGCGATCTGCTTGCCAAACTCTGCCGGTCGGCCATCGCGCACGCGAGCCCCCTGCTCGCCGAGGAGCCGAGTGATTTCTGACTCGTCCAGCCCTGCGAGAATACGTGCTGGCAGTTCACCGCTGAAGATATCGGCCCGCGATATCTGAATGGGTGGCTTGACGTCGACATCGCGAAACCGCCGCGCGGAGCCATACCTGACGAACTTGCCGGACAATTGCTCGCCGTCGAAGACTTCCAGCACCCGGTTCTCCGGCCAGCGCGGCATTTCGGTGATCAGCGGCATTGCGTAGAGGTACAGTTCATCGATCGGTTTTGTCCCGCGCAACTGCTCGACAACCAGTGCCGCGTTGCCATCTGCTTGCATCATGCGCATGGCCTGGGTCAGTTCCGGTGGTGGCAGCGAAGAATCAATGTGCATCTTGCGCAGCGCGGCTTCACTGACACCGCTGATATCGGCAGCCTTGATCAGCTGTGCATCGGAAAACGCTTCGGTTGCATGGCCGATGCGCCGCAACAGGGTCAGACGATCCCAATCCTGCGGACGTTCCAAAGTATGGCGCCAGGCACCGCTTCCATTGCTGTGGAGCACCGGCTGCCAGGCGTTGATGTCGGTCGGATGGCTGATCCGCCATTTGCCGATCGATTCATCGAAAAACTGCTCATAGACCTTGCCGCTCTGGCGAATATAGGTTTTACCCTCAAGCACGTGCTGGCCGGCACTGTTTGGCCCGGGACTGACAGGCAGTGCAACAGTCGACTCGTAAGCGCTCAGGTCGGGTTTCCACAGCCGGGTTTCGCCGTTGGGCAACTTCACCGGATGCAGACTTTCAATGACCGGCACGGCTTTGGCGCTTGAGATTTTCCTTACTGCGGCGCCCACACCGGCCATCAGCGCAATCTGCGCAAGGTTTTCCGCCACATCGATCAAATGATCCTTGGCCGCCCGCCGATCGCCCTCGGCCCATTCGATTGCGCCCTCAAGCGTTTCATAGAGCAGTTGCCCGGCCATCACCACCATCATCACTTCGCCCAACACAGGCACGAACATCGAGACCATGTTCAGACCGAGCATGCCGAGTTGCATCAGATGCGCCAGTTTGGCGTCCCTTGCTCGCGCGTCTACCTCGGCAGTCGGTACCGCATGGCTTCGGGCATCATCGATCAGCTTGGTGCGGTTCTGGCTATAGAGGTATTGCCACAGATCCTCGTTGGGAGCCCAAAGTCCCTGCCCCTTGCGTCCCAGGGTGGACGGTGCGATGTAAGGGTCCGCCACTGGCTCCCATTTGACCTGGCGTTCGGGCGGTACCTGCTGAATGCGGGTGAACGCCGAGCCGGCGGTGAAGCCTTGCAGCACCGACAGCCATGGCGAGCGCAGCAGATCCCAGCCATCGCCGGGTGAGTCAGCCGCCTTCTGCCTGAACTGGCTGAAATACTCGGGACGCTGGTCATAAGGCAGGAACTGGCTGAGAAAGCGCTGGTAGGCGGTGGGCTCCGCGCCCGTCTGTTGCGGAGCGTCGCGTGCAGTGAGCAAGCGTTTGAGCTCGTCGCGCATCTGCTGGAACGTGTAGCGCTTGAGCGGATGTTCAGGATCGTGCGGGATGTAAAGAATCAGTTCGTCGGTATAGCGGTATTTCTCGCAGATGACGAACGCGACGCAGCCGGTGAGTCTTTTTTTCATCAACCCCAGGTCCTTGAACCAGACCTGTTTTTTCCCCATCCAGGGATGCATCTCGCCGTCAATCACCGAGACGATCATCGCGTGATCCGCCGCCTCGATATCCTTTTGCAACAGCGCCTGCTCGGCCGCAGCGCGCAGCGTCGCCTTCTGCGCGGCAATGAAGCGTTCGGCAAGCACTGCCTCTGCCACCGCTTCCTCAGGATGAAAGAATCCTTGCAGGTAAGTCTGGTATTGCTGGCCGACATCCAGATCGCGGCAAAGGTGCAGAAACTGGCTGACCGAAATACCGATGCTCACATGGTCGAACGTCTGCGCCGTGGACCCTGCCACCACAAAACCTGAGCTCGAATGGTAGGTCCCTTCGCATTCGCCAGCTTCGAAGTTGTGCAGTGCGGCTTCCAGCAGCGTTATCTTGAGCACCTCGAATGAGGCCAGTTCGATTTGCTGGATACCCATCTCCACCGGGCGGCGCAGACACAGCAGCGTTTTGTCGACATCGATATCCAGCGAGTGTTTGACTTTCAGCGCTTTGATGACTAATGGCCGGGCAAACGTCTCGACGTCCTGAAGTTTCGCCATGCGCTTGTCGAGACTGTTCTGGGCGATGACACTGGCCTTGAACGTATCGTCAACGATTTTGCGCTGGGCCGGCGTCGCATCCTGATACCAGGCCGGCAATGCTGTCGCAACCGCCTTGAAGGCTTCGCGCCGTTGCGGCGAAGCGTCGGTCAACCATTGCGGGATCGAAGCTTCGAGAAACTCGCCGTGCAGGCTTTGCGTTGCAACGAGCTTTACTGACCGACTGGCGTCTGCCGGCTGATCGGTCGACGCAGGCTGCGTCGACATGGGTTTTGAGGAAATAGCGATCATGGTCACTCCTTGTTGATGGAGCGCTCAGCAAACCATGTCGCGTTATCGCTTCTGCGTTATCCGGGTATTGCGCAACCAGCAGTGGTAAGCGGATGTGACTTGGCCTGCCTCGGACCGCCTCAGCAAGGTGCCCTCAGGAACCGGATGTTGGTGGCAGGCGGCCGGGTTGTTCGGATTCCCCGGCGAAGCTGTTCAGCTCGGTGATCACCCGGCGGGTCAGCTCGGCGCGTTTCTGTGTGCGCAGCACGTCCATGGCCTTGCCCAATCTGTTCAGTTCAAGGTCGTATTCCTCGGAACTCAGTTCATTGCGGGCGAGACGCTGATTGAGCTGGTCCCACAGTTGCTGGCGTCGCTCGTCAACCGCAACGTCCAGCGCGGCCATCTCTTGTGGGTGAAGATCTTGCAGGTAAGAGATCCAGTAGTCGCGCTCTGCCATGCTTACGGACAGCGCATCGGTGCCCTCTGCCTCAAGAATCGAGGCGCGGGTGTACTCCAGCAGTTCATCACTCAGCGGGACGTCATAAATCATCGACGCGGGCTGGCCCGGTAAATCTACACCGTCGCCCCAGCCGCCCGTCAAACCGATGCGATATTTAAGGCGCACTTCCGCACGATCCATACCCACACCGGCAGCTTCAGCCAGCGTCTCGACGCGATCCAGGCGAAACAGTTGCCGCGACAGACGCAGCAGCGCCCGACCTCTGGACGCCATTCGATTCAACGGTATGTCACGCAACTGGTGATAGACCGCGACCCGCACTTCCAAATCACTGAATGTCAGAATCCGCCCGTCCGGACAGGTGCCGTGGGTCTCGGCGCCCTGAAACAACAGTTGCCGCAGTTCGGTATTTTCCTCAGCGGCCTCCATGACATGCCAGACTCTTTGCGTCAGGTCGCCTCGCATCAGCCTGTAGTCCTGCGTATCGAGCAACAAGCGCAGCAACTGGAAAAACCGCTCGTGATTCGGCTCTTGCGCCAATTGCGCCCAGAGCTCGGTTCTGCGCGCAACCCACTGCGGATCGCTGTCCACAAGCCACGGATCGCGTGAGCGTGGTGCGACATCGTTGGCTGGATGAAAAACTTTCTCGGCAGGAAATACCTGCGCATGGGGATCGTCGACAACGCCGCCAGCGTTATCGGTTGGAGCACCGTCTTCAGGAATCCCGAACAGATCACCGAACACCTGACGGTTGATCATCGTCTCAATCTCCGCGCGCGTCATGCCCAGCACATGCGGTATGGCGCGCTCGCGGCTGTAACGCCTGAGGTCTTGCAGTGCAGAAAGCGACAAATTGCGATTTTCTGACAGATCCGAGCCTGCGATCAGACCCGAATGATCGCCATCGAAAAGCGCCGTGGGGATTTCCGCGATTGCGTTACCGCTGAGGTTCAGGGCCTGCAACCCGGGCGCCCGCAGCACTCCGTCAGGCCATTCGCTCAGTTGGTTGTAGCGCAGATCCAGAGACTCGATCACGCCATAATCGGGCGGATTGAAAACACGAAGTTCGTTGTAACTCAAATCCAGCGTGCGCAGCCGCGAGTTGCCCAGCAAAGGGTAAACACTCGTCGCACTGCGCAAGCTGCAATACTGCATGTCCAGGCGCGTGAGATGACGCATGTGCAGCACCGGCGCAGGCACCGCGCCCAATTCGTTACCACTCAGATACAAGGTCTCGAGGTCGGGAAAACCGTCGAGAAAACCCGCGCTCCCCCGCGCCGTGATCCCTGCACCGCTCAGATCGAGCGTCGTCACGCCCGGAAACTGCACCACAAGCGCCGGCAGTTCTCCGGTCTGCAATCCTGCCAATTCAAGCTCCAGGCCATCGCCGCCGGAGTGCCGGGTCAGGGTGTGGCGCCACGTCTCGCTGATTCGCCGGGCCACCAGTGAACGCACTTGCGCACTGACCAGGACAGTGTTCGTTCGTACTTCCCTGGTATAGAGCCAATCGTTCAACTGACGGGTCAGCGCCTCGCAGCTCAAATGCCATTGGCTGATCTGCGCATCGATCTGAGCGTCATTCAAGGCCCGTGTTCGCAGCACCAGCAGACTGCGTTGCGCCCGTTCGCGATCGAGGATCACCGCCAACCGCTGCAAATGCCCCGAAGCGCCTGAACTGACAGGCGCCGGCTGCGGGAGTGGCAGGAGCAGATCACTGAACGAACCGCCGGTTTCCAACGGCGGAAAATGCTCAGGCACCGGCTCTGCGGCGAAGCGAGACAACGTGCCCTGGCCCAACCCCCGCTGCTGCTCGATGCGCTGCAGCGCCGCGTGAAAAGCTGCCTCACCGTCGGCACTGAAGGCGTTGCCCGACAGATTCGTCCTCATCAATGCGTCAGGATGCGCCACCGCTTGCGGCGACAGGGACGCGATCCGGTTGTCTCGTAAATCGAGCCATGACAGCCGTGGCAGAGTTTCCGCCCCGGTGGGCCAGGCCAGCAAATCCGTCGATCTCAGATTCAAGGCCTCGAGCCCGCTCAAAGCCGTGGCATCGAGTCGCCCCAGCGGGTTATGACTCAGGTTCAGTCGTACCAGTTGTGGCAGCGCATTGAGTTGGCGCTGGACCATTGCCGTCACCGTGATTCTGTTACCGGACACGTCGAGCCGACGCAGCGCGGGCAACGCCTGCGCTGCAAAAGGTAGCTCAGTGAACATGCATCCCCCCAGCTCAAGCGTTTCGATATGACTGAAGGCGCGAATAAAATCCCGCGCCTGGCCGGAGGACACTTTCAGCCCTCCCAGACGCAGCGTGCGCACATGGGCGAAACTGCCGGCCGGCAACGAAGGAAGCTCGACACGGGTGGTGGCGCCGGGCAGCTCGACGAAGCTAAAGCGCTCAACGACGGCGGACAGGCCATAGCGCTGACGAATCGCACCGTGCCAGCTGCTTTTCAACGTATGTAACAGGTCCGCGCTGGCCCCTGTCGACCAGCGCCGCGCGGGCGCTGCATAGCGTGATCCCTGGCGCGGGGATGGCGGATAAAACGCGGCGAAGATGGCCTCATGTTCGGCCCGAAGCTGCTCGATCGCCGCCACCCTTGCCGACGGTGTTGACCAGGCTGCATTGAATGCCTGCGGCAAAGGGTCGGCGCTATCCGGGGCGACGGCCATGCTATCGAGTTCGGCGCGGCAATATTCACTGACCATCTGATGCACATCGAGCAGGTGGCCGCGCGGGCCGGAGTGGCGGCTGACAAACTCATAGGCCCGACGGAACGTCGCTGGGGTGACACGTGACCAATCCAGCGATAACCCGGCCCAGAGTCTGTCATGGCCGCTGTAGAGCGAGTCGGGCAAGGTTTCGATCAAGGTGTGCGTGAGGTCAAGGCGTCTGAGCTGCTGAAGTCGTTCAACGTATGCTGGCCACCGCCATAACGCGTGGGGCGCATCGATGCGTAATCTGCGCAGTCGTGTCAGCGATTGCAGGTCAAGACCATGCAAGGTGGTGGAATCGAATCCGTGATAGTCGATGCGCAGTTGCTCCAGCGAAGTCAGTCCACCCAGCCTTCGCGCAAAGCTTTCCGCGAGCAATGGCGCATCGGTAGAGAAACGCAGACGTCTCAGCCCGGGCAGCCGCTCAACCGCCTCTGGCAATGTGCTAAGCGGTCGGGTGACAGGTGTCTGGCCATAGCGCCTCAATTCACCGAGCCATAAATCGGTGACATTCGGGAACGCCGCCAGAAACCCGTCCGCATTGGCGTCGGTGATGCCGATGCCGGTGATGGCCAGTTCACGCACGTGGGGAAAGCCTGTACTCAGCTCGGGCAATGGCGTGTCGCAATGGATTGTCAGGCGGGCCGCCTCCGCCGCCTGCCCGTCCAGCGGACCATTACGCCATGTCTCTCGCAGTGTCTGTGCCAGTTGCGCCCTGTGCGTTGCAGTGCGGCTATCACTCGGCGCTGCCTGCCATCGCTCAAGTGCAACGTTCAACGCGTCCCAATCCTGGCGGCGAGATTCCAGTTCGAGCTGAATCTGCGTTTCACTCTGGCCGTGTTGCCGGGCGAGAAATGCCCGTGCCTGGCGCGACTCGGGGTATAGATGCGCAATGCGTGATTCGAGGGATGGATTGAGGCCTGTACCACGGCCACTGGCGTAATAACCCAGCAGTCGTGCGCCCACGCGTACCGGCGGTTTGAACCACTTTGCAGCCGGCGACAGCAATCGCGCAGCTTCGGCTCGATGAAGGTGGGCCGATTCGATGATTTTCTGTTGCAGCTCACCATGGGCGTTGCCGACAGACAATCCGATTGACGAACGTGTGTCCTCAGGCAACGCGTGCATGAGCGAACTGTAAAAGCTGTCCTGGCCCCTCGAGACTCTGTTCAATGCCTGGGCGTGATCATTGAACGCTTGATAGAAAGGTCCGTTTTTCACCAGATAGCGTCTAACCGGCGCCATCGGCTCGCCGATGCTGTCGAGCAAGGTGCCATTCACGCTCCCCTCGCGAATTTCCAGACGCAGCGAGTGCGGCCAGCCAGACAATTGTTCCAGCGCGTGCAAAGCCAGTCGCCGACTGTCCGCCGACGCCAGGTTTTCGCTGTGCAAACCGGCAAACGCGCGGGCCTGGCGGCCATGGCGGACATGCCAGCGAGCCTCTTCCAGCATTCTCAAAGGGGAACGCCCGGTCGCATCCATTCGGGCCAGCTCGTGCGTCGAAGCATGCTCGATCACATCCTGGGCAGCCACGTCGCTGAGACCGGGACATTCACGCTGCAACAGGCGCACAGGCGCACTCGACGATTCGGTACCGCGATAAAGACTGTCAAAAATCGCCGGTTGACGCGTATAGGCGTACTCGGCGAGTTGTTTGCCGAACTCATCGGGCCGTGCCGGGCGAAATTGGGCAGCCGTGCGTCCCAGCAGATAGTTGATTTCCTGCTCTTCCAACGCAGCCAGAATCCGCGCCGGCATTTCCCCGTTCAACACTTGCGTGCGTGTCAGGCGGATAGCGGGCTTTTGGCCCAAACCGGGCAGCGTATTCTGCGCACCATAGCGGATGGACGGACCTGCTCCATGCGGATCAGCTGTCATCTCCAGAACCCGATCGGCAGGCCAACGGGGCATCTCGGTGACCAGCGGGACTGCATACAGGTAGTGCTCGTCGATGGGCCTGGCTCCGCGCAATTGCTCGACCATTTGCCTCGCCTGTGCATCGGCATCGAACAGGCGCATGGCGTCTCGCAGTTCAGGGGGCGGGGGCAACTGATTCAGATGCATCTTGCGCAGGGCGCCATCGCTGATACCGCTGATATCGGCCAGCGCCAGCAAGGTGTCATCGGAGTAACCATCGGTGAGGTGCCCGATGCGTCGCAGCAGGGTCAAGCGATCCCATGCCATGGGCTGTTCTAGGCTCAGGCGCCAGGCACCGTGGCCGTTATGGCTGAGCAACGGTTGGTAAGCCAGAGAGTCGGTGGGATGTTTCAACCGCCAGTGCCCGCTGGAGCGGTCAAACGTCTGCTCATAGAGCCTGCCGCCCTGGCGCATCCAGGTTGTGCCGGCGACGCGGTACTGCCCCGCCGCGTCGGGCCGCGACAACTTGCCGGGGCTGAGCGCTTGTTCATAGCCGCGCAAGGTCGGCCGCCACAGGCGCCTCTTGCCATCAGGCAGCGTCACCGGGTGCAGATCTTCGATCACCGGCTCCGGTTTAACGGCTGTCACCCGATTGAATGTTGCTCCTGCGGCGGCCATCGCGCCGATCTGCGCAAGGTTTTCAGCAACGTCGACAAGATGCGCCCTGGCGGCGTGTTTGTCCCCCTCGCCCCACTCGATCACGCCTTCGACAGTTTCGTAGAGCAACTGGGCCGTCATGACAACCAGCATGATTTCGCCCAGTACCGGAACGAACATGGACGCCATGTTCAGCGCCAGCAGACCGAATTGCAGCAGCCCGGACAGCTTGGCATCGCGCGCCTTGGCGTCGACGTCGGCGGTAGGTACCGCGTGACCACGAGCGTCGTTGATGACCTTGTCACGGTGTTTTTCGTACAAGTACGCCCAGAGGTCGCTATTCCTTGCCCACGGATATACCTGAAGGTGCGGCATCAACGAAACTGCCACGTAAGGATCGGTATCCGGGATCATTTTTTGATATTTCGGTGATGTCTTCCAGATCTCTACAAAAATCAACGTTGTCTGCAGAATCTTGCGCCACGGTGACGACAGCCAATCCGATGCGCCGTCTGCAGACTTTACGAATTGGCTGAAGTAATACGCACGCTTCTCATATGGGAAGAACTGACTGAAGAATCGTTGATAGGACGTAGGGGCCGTGCTGTCCGCCTGTTGCGCATCGCGAGCACTCAGCAGGCGCTTGAAGGTGTCCTGCATTTGCGTGCCGGTATAGCGCTTTAGCGGGAGTTCCGGATCGTTGGGGACGTACAGAATTACCGCGTCCACCGGGCCATACTTTTGCGCGATCTTGAACACTACACATCCGACCAGCCGGTGCCGCATCAAGCCCAGGTCTTGAAACCACACCTGCTTGTCGCCGATTCGCGGGTGCCTTTCGCCGTTGATCACCGCGAGGATCATCGCGTGATCTTCAGGTTGAATATCCTTGGTCAACAGTGCGCGTTCGGCTGCCGCGCGCATGGCCGTTTTCTGACTGGCGATGAAGTGCCGGCGCAACTTGGCTTCCGCGGCCGGATCGACCGGATGGAAAAACCTTGTCAGATAAACCTGGTACCGGGCACCGATATCCAGTTCGCGGCACAGGTTCAGGTAGTTCCTGACCGACACATTCACCGGAACAGCCTTGAGGGCACCTTTTACGGCGGTTGCGGTTGCGAAGCCAGAGCTGCTGTGAAAGGCGCCGTAAGCACACTCATCACTTTCGAAGTTGTGCAAAGCGGCCTGGAGCATCGGCAGCGTCAATGCCTCGAATGAACCGATTTCCTCGCCGAGAATGCCAGCGCGTATTGGCCGCCTGAGGCACAACAGCGTGTTATCCAGATCCACGGCGACCTGATAGCGGTGTTCCAGCGCCTGCGCCAGGAGCGGCCGGGCGAAGGTTTCGATGTCTTTGAAGGTGGACATGGAGCGGTCCAGCCTCGTCTGAGCAATAAAACTCATCCTGTAGCTGGTATTGACCACCTGACGCTGGGCCGGCGTCGCCTGCGTGTACCAGCGTGGGAACACTGTCTGCGCCTGCTTGAGCTCGGTTTTCCTGTGCACCGGCGCCTGAATCAGCCAATGCGGCATCACGGACTCGAGCCAGGGTGCGTGAAGGCTCTCGGACGCCGCAGGTTTGAGGGGGCGCTCGGTTACGGTCGAAACGTGTGAATCGGTGGACATACATCGCTCCTGTAAATGGAGCGACAGCACATCACTGACGCCGCGCTGTCCGGCGGTACATGGCTATATCCCGTGCGCAAAAGTTGTAACGCGGCATCCGTGACCACAGCGATTGACTATGCTTCGGGGGACGATTTTTCGCAGAGGGATTTATGGACGATCCAGTCGACAACAAACCGCCGAGTTTCTGGCAGATGCTGCACAGCGTCATGGCAGCGGCGTTCGGCGTGCAAAGCGGCAAGAACCGGGAAAGGGACTTTACCCACGGCAAACCCAGCCACTTCGTGATTCTCGGCGTTTTGTTTACAGCCGTGTTTGGCCTGACGCTGTTTGCCATCGTCAAACTGGTGTTGTATCTGGCCGGGGTATGATGGCGCCAGGCCGGGCACCGACTCGAGCTATCCGGGCCCTGGAAGAAAGGCCCGGAACGCTGATTTACTGATGACTGACCCAGAAGACCGCTGTTCCTACAACGAGAATGATCAGGAACAAAATGGCCCACGCATCGACGCTACTGTCGCTTTTCCTGGCTTTGGTCGGGTTGCTCATTGCATCGCCTCTTGTCGGTTTTATCGGTGATTGCACAAAGACTCGATCACAGTTAAGACGATGATTGTCCGCACGACAAATGTGGATTAGATGATCGGCATTCGCGTTAGGCGATTTGGTTCTTTACATATACTCAAACATCACTTTTGCGCATAACTGCAAACGGGTATATTGCCCCGGCTCCGTGACGGAGTGCGCGGCCGTGCGCGCAGAATTGCAGAGGCAACATCGGACTCCAGCAAGCGAAAACGCAGCGTTTTCCGAGTAGCCCAAGCCTGAGAACAGGACTTATATGTACGTATACGACGAGTACGATCAGCGGATCATCGAGGACCGCGTCAAGCAGTTCCGTGATCAGACCCGACGCTATCTGGCAGGTGAGCTGAGCGAAGAAGAATTCCGCCCCCTGCGCCTGCAAAATGGCCTGTACATCCAGCGCTTCGCGCCGATGTTGCGCGTGGCGGTGCCTTACGGCCAGCTGACTTCGCGCCAGGTGCGCATGATGGCCAAAATCGCCCGCGACTACGACAAGGGCTACGCCCACATCAGTACGCGGCAGAACGTGCAGTTCAACTGGCCTGCGGTGGAAGACATCCCGGACATCCTCGCTGAACTCGCGACCGTGCAGATGCATGCGATCCAGACCAGCGGCAACTGCCTGCGCAACGTCACTACCGACCAGTTTGCCGGTGTCGCTGCCGACGAAGTGATCGACCCGCGTCCATGGTGCGAGATCGTCCGCCAGTGGACCACGTTCCACCCGGAATTCGCCTACCTGCCGCGCAAATTCAAGATCGCCGTCAACGGCTCGACCAGCGACCGTGCTGCCATTGAAGTCCACGACATCGGCCTGGAACCTGTCTACAACGCTGCTGGCGAGCTGGGTTTCCGCGTGCTGGTTGGCGGCGGCCTCGGGCGTACGCCGGTGGTGGGCGCATTCATCAATGAATTCCTGCCTTGGCAAGACCTGCTGAGCTATCTCGACGCCATCCTGCGTGTGTACAACCGCTACGGCCGTCGCGACAACAAATACAAGGCGCGGATCAAGATCCTCGTCAAGGCGCTCACGCCTGAAGTGTTCGCGCAGAAAGTCGATGCGGAAATGGAGCACCTGCGCGGTGGCCAGACCACGCTGACCGAAGCCGAACTGCATCGCGTCGCCAAGCATTTCGTCGACCCGGACTACAAAACCCTCGACAACCAGACTGCGCAACTGGCCGATCTGGACCAAGAGCATCCGGGTTTCGCCCGCTGGCGCAGCCGCAACACCCTGGCGCACAAGAAACCCGGCTATGTGGCTGTGACGCTGTCGTTGAAGCCGACCGGCGTTGCCCCTGGCGACATCACCGACAAGCAACTCGACGCCGTCGCCGATCTGGCCGAGCGCTACAGTTTCGGGCAACTGCGCACTTCCCACGAGCAGAACATCATTCTTGCCGACGTCGAGCAGAGCCAGTTGTTCACCCTGTGGGGCGAGTTGCGTGAAGGCGGCTTCGCTACGCCGAACATCGGCCTGCTGACCGACATCATCTGCTGCCCAGGCGGTGACTTCTGCTCGCTGGCCAACGCCAAGTCGATCCCGATTGCCGAATCGATCCAGCGTCGCTTCGATGATCTGGACTACCTGTTCGACATCGGCGAGCTGGACCTGAACATCTCCGGTTGCATGAACGCCTGCGGTCATCACCACGTCGGCCACATCGGCATTCTCGGCGTGGACAAGAAAGGCGAAGAGTTCTATCAGGTCTCCCTCGGCGGCAGCGCCAGCCGTGATGCGAGCCTGGGCAAGATCCTCGGCCCGTCCTTCGCACAGGAAGCCATGCCTGACGTGATCTCGAAGCTGATCGACGTGTACGTTGAACAACGCACCGAAGACGAGCGCTTCATCGACACTTATCAGCGTATTGGCATCGACCTCTTCAAGGAACGCGTCTATGCAGCGAATCATTAAGAACAACGAAGTCGTCGACGAAACCTGGCATCTGTTGCCGAAGGATTTCAATATCGATGAAATCAGCAACTGCGACGATCTGATCGTGCCGCTGCAGCTGTGGCGCGAGCACAGCCGCATGCTCCTGGCCCGCGACGGTGGTCTGGGTGTGTGGCTGGATGCTGATGAAGAGGCCGAGGAAATCGGTGAGGACGTCGCCAAGTTTCAGGTGATCGCCTTGAACTTCCCGGCGTTTACCGACGGCCGTAACTACTCCAATGCCCGTCTGCTGCGTGACCGTTATGGTTTCAAAGGCGAGCTGCGTGCGATTGGCGATGTACTGCGGGACCAATTGTTCTACATGCATCGCTGCGGTTTCGACGCCTTTGCCATTCGCGCGGACAAAGACCCGTACGAAGCACTGGAAGGCCTCAAGGACTTCTCGGTGACTTACCAGGCTGCCGCTGACGAACCACTGCCGCTGTTCCGTCGCCGCTAAGCGTCGGACGTTTGTCGCAGACACAAAAACGCCGGTCATGTGACCGGCGTTTTTTATGCCTGCGGTTTACCAGAAGCGTTGCTGGGTAAGACGGCTCCACCAGCTCAACAGCACGCGGTCCACCGAACCGCTGGCAGCCATGCCGATGCGTTCCTGCAGGCTTTTGCGCTCGGCGTAGTGCAGATGATAGACCTCGGCCTGTTTGGCCTTCTGTGCCAGGTATTCATCGCTGGTCTTCAGTTCGTCCACCAGTTGGTTTTCCAGCGCAGCGATACCGAGCCACACCTCACCGGTAGCCACCTCATCGATCGCCAGTTGCGGGCGATAACGGGCGACGAAGTTTTTGAACAAGCGATGGGTAATGTCGAGGTCTTCCTGAAACTTCTCGCGACCCTTTTCGGTGTTTTCACCAAACACGGTCAGGGTGCGCTTGTACTCACCGGCGGTCAGCACTTCGAAATCGATATCGTGCTTCTTCAAAAGGCGATTGACGTTGGGCAATTGCGCGACCACGCCGATCGAACCGAGGATGGCGAACGGAGCGCTGATGATCTTGTCGCCGATGCACGCCATCATGTAACCGCCGCTGGCCGCGACCTTGTCGATGCACACGGTCAGTGGCACGCCCGCATCACGGATTCGAGCCAGCTGCGACGACGCCAGACCGTAGCTGTGCACCATTCCGCCGCCACTTTCCAGACGCAGAACCACTTCGTCTTTCGGCGTGGCCAGGGTCAGCAGCGCGGTGATCTCGTGGCGCAGGCTTTCCGTGGCGGAAGCCTTGATATCGCCGTCGAAGTCGAGCACGAACACCCGGGATTTGGTCTCAGGCTTGTTCTTCTGTTTCTTCGCGCTTTTTTCTGTTTTCGCTTCGCCCTTGCGCAATGCCTTGAGCTGATCCTTGTCGAGCAGGGTCTGCTCCAGGCGTTCACGCAGGCCCTTGTAGAAATCGTTGAGCTTGCTGACCTGCAACTGGCCCGCCGATTTGCGTCGGCCCTTGCTGCGCAATGCAGCAAAACTGGCAAGCACCACCAGAATGGCGATCACCAGCGTGACGGTCTTGGCCAGGAAGCTGGCGTATTCGGTGAAAAAATCCACAGAGACTCCTCAAAGCAATGCGTGACGGTGTATTACACGCGGAATGGCTCCAGCATACCCATGCGCTGGCTCATCGGCCAGCCGTGAAACCTCTGGCAACACGCCTGTAACGGGCATTTCAAACAAGCGTATGTTTTTTCATTGACAGCCTTACGCCATCCTCATAACCTCGCCTGACCTTCAACGTACCGGGACGACGCGGACGTGGGCAGCATCTACTTGATACGACATGGCCAGGCCTCCTTTGGTGCAGACGATTACGACGTGCTGTCGCCGACCGGTGTGCGTCAGGCAGAAATCCTCGGCCAGCACCTCGCCCACCTCGGTATCAGCTTCGATCGTTGCCTCGCCGGTGACCTGCGTCGTCAACAACACACGGCCACCAGTGCACTGCAGCAATTCAGCGCCAGAGGCCTGCCGGTTCCAGTCCTCGAAACCGATTCCGCCTTCAACGAATTCGATGCCGATGCGGTGATCCGCGCTCTACTCCCGGCCATGCTGCCGGAAGAGCCGGAAGCCCTCGACATCCTGCGCAACGCCGCGCAGAACCGCGGTGAATTCCAGCGCATCTTCGCCCTGGTCGTCGAGCGCTGGCTTGCCGGCACCTACGACACACCCGGACTGGAAAGCTGGCTGGGTTTCGTCGAACGGGTTCAGGCCGGGCTGCACCGCATCCTCGACCTGGCGGAAAAGAACCAGAAAATCGCCGTGTTTACCTCCGGCGGTACCATCACTGCCCTGCTCCACCTGATTACGCAAATGCCTGCCAGACAGGCCTTTGAATTGAACTGGCAAATCGTCAACACCTCGCTCAACCAATTGAAGTTTCGTGGTCGCGAGGTGGCTCTGGCTTCCTTCAACAGTCACGCACACCTGCAACTGCTGAAGGCCCCGGAACTCATCACTTTTCGCTGAGTCCGGCTTACTGTGACCCTGGCTGTAACCACCCAGCTCCCATGACCAAGAAAGGATCGAACCATGACCTCCGTAGCTGATGCCGTAAAAGCAATGCAAGCCAAGTTCAACCCAGCCGCCGCTGCCGGTCTGGACCTGGTCTTCGGTTTCAACATCACCGACGAAGACAAGCAATACGCCCTGATCGTCAAAGACGGCACCTGCGACATCCAGGAAGGCGAAAACCCGGACGCCAACTGCACGCTGGTGCTGGACAGCCAGACCCTGAAAGACATCGTCAGCGGCGAAACCGACGGCATGCAGGCCTTCATGGGCGGCAAGCTGCGCGTTGAAGGCGACATGATGCTGTCGATGAAACTGTCCGAGCTGTTCCCTTCGTAAGAAGCTTCTTGGTAAAACACAGATCCCGCTTATTGGCGGGATTTGTCGTTTCAACCATTGAAGTCATGGCAACGTGAGTTAACGCTTGGCTGAAGCCGTCCCATCAAGCTCTTTTTTTACCTGAAGGTATGCCGCCTCTTCATCACTTTTTTCGATCAGATTCGAAGCCATCGAGCGGGGCAAGAGTTTCTTTTCTGTCACGTCCCAATCGATCGTAACGACCACGGTCTTGTTTGCAAACGTAATGAAAAGCCAATAGGAATCCACGGGCTTGTCAGGCTCGGCAAATGAACTATAGGCATACCGTATCTGGCGATGCAGGTCCGGCGTATTCAGAATGAGGTCTTCGGTATCTAACTTCGGAAACTGTCGCCCTACAGCGAATAACGCTTCGGTCAAGAGAACATCATTCTCAATATGTCGCAAACTTTCAGGCTTATTGCGCAGCATGGTCACTGGGCTCTCTTCAGGCGGAGTACCCATGAGACGCGGGCGATACATACCTGAACTGAACCACCGGCTGGCATCGAAACGGTTTTCTTCCGGACTCCACGGGCCGTAATACATTATTGCTTTGGCTGGCATCTGGGCTTCCTTGGCGTAAATAAATAGTCCTGCAAAGCTGGCAGCAATCAACAAGACACAGAAGACGTGACGTTTGCCTATAAACTTCAGGAGCGTCATAGCGGTTTATAGGCAAGCAGGTGTTTGGGTACGCCGTCCGGTGTATCACCTGATCGAACGTCACGATGTGCGCCTAAGGCATCCAGCGGAAATCCAATCTTCCGTTCATACAATGCTCGGCTGTCATCGTGCGCCAGCAAATTGCGCTCTTCTTCAGAGACTGTTGGCGTTGGCGCCTGCGGCGCCTGTTCATCAGGTAATTGCGCCGTTGGGTCTTTGAGGGTCTTGCGATGTTCGATCAGCTTTCGTTCATAAGCGGTTTTTCGACTCAAATAATTCCGCATCGCTCGCCCATCAGCTGCTTCTCTTTCACGAATTCCCGGCACAGATCCCCGTTCTGCGGCAGTACCATAAGTTGTGTCGTAGTTGCTGCGTCTTGGAAATGCCCACACGGTGGTCCGGGTCGCATTAGCAAGAATCTGCGCCAAGCTACGCTCGTAATGAGGATCTTCTGTTTCATTGACCTTGAAGTCGGCATCGATACCCAAACCTGTGCGACAAGCGTAGGAGTGAATTTTCGCACCATAGGCAAACGCTTCGGGTTTGAACATATTCGCCTGTGCATCACGCAGACGGTAGCTATCGTTTTTATCCAGCTCGTAGCCCAACTCGATACTGCCCACCACACCATGGGAAAAAAAGTCGAGCTGTTTGATCTCGCGCCCGCGGCGTTGCCGAGCTGCGATGAAATCCACAAGACCGGATATCGAGTCCATCTCTCGGTACTGGGCCCCGTGCTGATTTTCGACAACGTCCTTCAAAGCCGTCAGCAAGTTCTCCGGATAGTCATTTTTGAAAATCAGAAATACACGCTGGATCGTGAAGTTTGGAGTGCCGGTTGGATACTTTGTGAGTTGGCGGATACCCTGATTGATAAAGCGCATCTTGTTGCCCTTCTGGCCACGAACCTTTTCATAAAGGGACATGTAAGACGCACCCACAACCGTTACGTAATCCTGTGCCAGCGTACCTTTCACTTGGGTCGTTGTATGTTGATCGCTTGTTCGAGCTTGATTCTTTTTGGGGGCTGCCACCTGCCACCTCCCTTAGTAATCTAGGCCGAGCGCGTCGAGATGGGCGGCAGCTTCCTTACCCCACTGCACAACTATCGAAGTCGGGTTGGCCGTAAACACTCGCGCGGCGTTACCATGACTATCGGTATGGCCTACGAGACGCTGACCGTCACCCGTTTCGATGCAATAGAGCATGTCGGGAATAGCTTCGCCAGTGGCCTCATCAACCAGTTGGAAGCGCTCGCTGTGTTTAGGAACAGTGATAATCGGGGAGAAAGGTGCGGAACCGACCTGGGTGCCGACAAAAACGTCGCCAGAGCCCGTGATTATCATGCCTCCGTGGGCCGTCGCACTGCCCAAGAAAGCATAGGCTTGCCATTGATCAAAATATTGCTGATGCCTTCGGTGACAGTGTCTCCGCACGCTGTGGTGTCTCCGACACGCAAAACTGGCATTCCATTGATGTTTACATCACCGGAACCGCTGTTACCGGGATTGGTGCCATGGCCTGTGATCGGGCATGCATTAAGATCGCTGAGTCGAGCGGCAGGCTTTGCCATCTTTAACTTCCTTGTAGTAAGCGTGGGCGCGAAATGTACCGGATCTTTATATTGGTTGAAAGCCTGAATCCAGACGTAGAATGCGAGCCGCCGCGAATGTAGCTGGCAGCGACTCATCGGCCCTTGATCGCTCCCGGAACCTGGAAATTGTCGTGTCGGATTCGCAGGCCCACACAAATACGATCAACCCTCCTGCAACAACCGCGTATCCAGCCCAAACCGCTCTTGCGAAACCATCCTGAACTGACCCTCCGCCAGATCGCAACTCACCAGCAAATTCCACGAGTGCCGGGTGGCTACCGAAGGCACCAGAACAAATGGATGTTCAGCCAACAGTGCATCGGCAAACTTTCGCTGGTTGGGTGAGGTTTTGATCGGGGTGAGCCAATGCGGATTAGGCACATCTTCCGGTTGCACGATTCTGACGCTGGCGTCGTGGGTGATTTCAAAACAGGTCAACACATAGGGTTCCTGATCAAGCGCATCGAAGCTGCCATGGGCGGCCACCTCCAGTATCGCCGTGGAGGGGTCGACCGACGCATAAACGACTCTGCGGCCGGGCGTATTCCAGCGGCCGCCGTCCCGTTTCGATCCGAGGCCGCTGTCCCAGGTCTCGCTGTACACCTCGCGATCCAGCCGCCAGGCGTACCAGCGATCATCCCAGGGCAAGGGATTCATTGATAAACCCCGTATTTGATCTGGTTCAGATACTCCTCCACCATCCTGAAGCCCAGCGCATGTCCAACCAGATCGAGCGGCACATAACCGTAGAAGTAAGTAGCGCGTTGCTCCAGCCATGACTCGGCCTTGGCCTGACGCCCGAATACTTCGATGGCCAGTTCCAGCGCAGCGGCATATTGGTAGGCGATGACGCTTTGCGGCGTGTCCAGGCGCACCGACGCGCCTTCCTTGAGCAGGCGTCGCACGGTTCTCACGGATTTGCCGGTGATACGTTTGACCATCTCTCCCTGTTGGTACAGCTCGGAGGTTGCGATCATGTTCACTACATCAAGCAGCTCAAATCCTTCGCTTGTGCAGCGCAGGATGAGCATCGGATCGTCGCCGGTATCCTGTCCACGCAACAGCAACTCCAGAGGTTTGCCCTCGAGCTTCTTCAAGCCCGTGAGCCGGGGCACTTTGGCGCTCGGCATGGCAACGTCCTCCGAGGGACACCTGGCGCGATCGTCGCGCCAGTAATGGCGAGGCGAGTAAGCAGGCGTATGGCTTTCAATCAGTGGGATTCGCATAGTCCATCCTTTGTCCGGGTCCAGAGCGATCTGTGCGCTCGATGACTTCAATGTCAGGACTGATCCTATAGACCCGGCGTCCGACGACCAACCTGAAAAAGTCGTCGGAAATATCCCCAAATCTGATCAAAACGCTCCTGTTTCCGTAGGACTCAAACGCAATTTTCAGCGGTTCAATCCGTTGTTGCTTTCAGGTTGGGGAGAGAGCCTTTTGACTTACAATGCGCTCCACCTCCAGACACCGGCCCTGCCCCATGGACATCGACCTCGCTCGCACTTTCCTCGAAATCGTCCGTCACGGCAGTCTCGCCGCCGCTGCGCAGAAGCTGTTCGTCACGCAGACCGCCATCACCGCGCGGGTGCAGAAACTCGAAAGCCAGTTGGGCAGTACGCTGTTCGTGCGCAATCGCGCCGGGGCGAAGTTGACGGCCAATGGCGAAGCGTTCGTGATCTACGCCAATCAACTGGTGCAGACCTGGGAAGCCGCGCGCCGCGACTTGCCGCTGCCCGAGGGTTATCACAACGTTCTGCACATCGGTGGCGAGGTCAGCCTGTGCAACCCGTTGATGCTCAGTTGGGCGGCGGAACTGCGCGAGAAAATCCCCGGCCACGCACTGCGCATGGAAATTCGCGATGGCGAAAATCTGCTGCGTCAGCTCGAACTCGGTGTGCTCGATGCCGCGCTGGTTTATCAGCCGGAATACTGGCCGGGTCTGCAGGTCGAGCAAGTGCTGGAGGAAAAACTGATTCTGGTGCGCGCGCCCGAGCGTCCGGAGCCTTACGTCTACATCGACTGGGGCCCGGATTTCCGCCGCCAGCACGACGCCGCCCTGCCGGAAAAAGCCAAAGCCGCGCTGAGCTTCAACCTTGGCCCGCTGGCCCTGCAATACATCCTCGAACATGGCGGCAGCGGCTATTTCCGCACTCGCGTTGTGCGCACTTACCTGGAGACCGGCGCCCTGGAAGCCGTCACCAAAGCGCCGGAATTCGGTTATCCGACCTATCTGGTGTATTCCCGTGATCGCGACTCGGCAGTGCTGCAACAGGCCTTCGATCTGTTGCGCGAAGTGATCCGCACCGATGACGACTGGTCGCAGCGCTGGAATCCGTTGAGCTGACGGACAGCCTCAGTCCAGAGCATGGCGCTTAAGGCCGCAAGGTTCGCCCTGCACAAGTCAGCGGATCGGCTAATCTGCCGGGTATAACAACAATACCCGCAGGTGAAACGCATTGAGGCAGACCACCGAGGCATTCCGCAGCCGCTACCGGGCGGCCATTCATCCGTTGTACAACCCATGGCTGCACGGCGCGTTCGTGCTGCTGTTCGGCTTTTTCGAGGTCGCTGCGTTCTGGCGCACGGTGCATTCGGCGAGCTGGCTGGAATGGCTGACCGTGCCGCTGAGCCTGTTGTTGTTCAACTTCGGCGTATACATGGTCCATCGCCATTTGGGCCATCACAAAAAAGCTTTCGCAAAGATGTTCTACGCGCGGCATGCCGGCGACCATCACAGCTTTTTCACCCCCGGGCACATGACCTACGACAGCGCGCGGGACTGGCGGGTGATTCTGTTTCCAGCCTGGCTGATCGTCATTCATACGCTGGTGATCACGCTGCCCCTGTGGTGGTTGCTCGCGCAGGTCAACGCCAATGTCGCCGGGCTTTTCGCCGGGTGCATGGTGCTCGGTTATCTGCTCTATGAGGTGTTCCATGCCTGCGAACATCTGCCGCCGCAGAATCCGTTGACTCGTTTGCCGTGGATCCGCCAGATGCGCCGTCTGCACGAACTGCATCACCGCCGCGAGCGCATGCAGGAGCGTAATTTCAACATCGTTCTGCCCTTGATGGACTACCTGTTCGGCACGCTGTACCTCGAGCCGGAACCCGCCCCTTTGAGTGATTCGCAAATGCCCATGACGCGCATGCAGCACCAGATCGATATCGCCGGCGAGCCGGTCGCTGTGCTGGCCTATGCCGCCAGCGTCAGTCACTGGCCGGACTGGCATCCCTCCTCATTGAAGATTGACGGTCCGCACGGTCCACTCCATGCCGGTGCGCATTTCGAAGAGGATATCCATGCCGGCGGACGTGCCGGTCACTTGCGCTGGGAAGTCACTGAATATCTGCCGGGCCGGTGCTGGTGCGCACGCGCGCAAAGTGATCAGGGCCTGTCCCTGCGTTTGACTTACGAGTGCTCGGCGGAGGCTGGTGGCACGCGATTCGTGCGTACGCTGGAATATCGCTTTGACGGTTTGCTCATGCGTCTGGCCAATCGCCTGTTGCTCAAGCGGCGCATCGAGCGCGAGTCTGCCGCGTCCATGCTTGCCCTGCGCGACACGACCGCGCAGTACATCGGCGCGGCGAGGGCCAGCGCGTGAAATTACGTTATGTGCTGTGCCTGCTGATCGTTCTGGTCATCGCCTTCTTGTTGTTGCTGCCGACCAAGGTCGAACCGGTCGCCTGGACACCATCACCGGCGCCCTCCTTGAAAGATGGCATCTACGCGGACAACCAGCGCCTCAAAGCTGTGGCGAAGGTCGGGCCGAGCGACATCGAAGGGCCTGAGGCGCTGCTGCTGGAAGACGAATTTCTCATCACCGGATTGCATGACGGAAGGCTGATCCGCAGCAGCCTCGACGGCGCGCAGCGCAAGGTCCTCGCCGACACCGGTGGCCGTCCCTTGGGCCTGGCCCGTCATCCGAACGGCATGCTGGTGATTGCAGATGCGGTCAAAGGCTTGTTGTCGCTGGATGCGCAGGGCCGCGTGATCCCCTTGACCACCGAGGCCAACGGCGTGCCATTTGGATTTACCGATGATGTGGCGGTCGACAAGTCAGGCCACTACGCCTACTTCAGCGATGCCTCGAGCCGCTGGGGCTATGGCCATGACGGTGAGGCGATCATCGAGCACGGCGCCGACGGCCGTTTGCTGCGTTACGACTTTCAGAGCGGCAAGACCAGCGTCTTGCTCGACAAGTTGCAGTTCGCCAACGGCGTCACCCTCGGCCCCGACGAAGCCTATGTGCTGGTCAATGAAACCGGTGCTTATCGCATCAGCCGCTACTGGCTGAGCGGGCCGAAGGCCGGTACCCATGATGTGTTCATCGACAACTTGCCGGGGCTTCCGGACAACCTCTCGTTCAATGGCAGCAATCGCTTTTGGGTAGCGTTGTACGCGCCGCGCAACACGTTACTCGATGGCACCGCGCAGCACCCGTTCGTACGCAAGATGATCGTGCGGGCGTTGACGGTTTTGCCCAAGCCTGTCGAAAAGCGTGGGTTTGTGCTGGGACTGGATCTGGACGGCAAGGTGATTGCCAATCTGCAGGACGCGAGCGAAGGCAATTATTCGCCGATTACCACGGTGCGCGAATATGGGCAGTGGTTGTATTTCGGCTCGTTGAAGGCGAGGCATATGGGGCGGATGGGGTTGGATGCGGCGCTTAAGTGAGCCAGCGGGATTTGCGGGGGAATGAACTTGCGCCTTCGCGAGCAGGCTCGCTCCCACAGGGGAAACGAATTCCAAATGTGGGAGCGAGCCTGCTCGCGAAGGCGGTCTGTCAGTTGCCGGACCGGTCGAACTTCTCCGGATCTTCATCCTCCGGCAGTTCTTTCACGGTTTTTTCCGGATGCGCTGTGGTATGCGCCGGGCTGTTGGGTTCAGGGCGGGTCGGAATCGGGTCGAAGCCGCCCTGCTCTTCACTGGGGAATTTCGGATCGTTCATGAGGCACCTCGCAACGAGTCGATGGTTTGCAGACTCTGCACATTGGAGGTGCCGTGGGTGGTCGCCGTTCCCTTTGGATGGCGACCACGGGTCAGGTAATTACTGACCGGTCAGCGGCTGCCCGGCCAGCCGGGCGACGATCTGCTCCTTGACGATGACCCGCTTCTCTTTGAGCTTCTTCAATTCGTCATCACTGGGGGCGTCTGACTGGGCGTTCTCGGCCTCGACCACTTCAGCATCCACCTCGAAATACTTGTTGAGCAGCGAATCCAGCTTCGCATCCTCGGAGCGTTTTTGCTCGATCTCTTCCTTTTTGCAGCCCAGGTCCTGATACAGATCATGTGAAACCGGCATGAAACACCTCCATCAAATTGATCGACAACCAGCGCGACCGATGCGCTGACTCGTTATCAGCATGGCCTTGCGCAATGGCTTCTGTCGACACCCTGTCAGACCAGCGGTTGCCGTTCGTCGCCCTGTCGTAAATGCGATAAAACCTTTGGCTTCTGCTTTCGCTCCATTGGATAACGCTCACAAAAACCTGCGTGGAGATACCCAATGGACGGATTCAACCTGCGTCATCTCGCTCTGGCTGTTGCACTGTCTGCCGGCATGGGCAGCGCCTTTGCCGCGACCGACAATGACTTTGTCGATAACGCCGCCGCCGGTGGCATCGCTGAAATCGAAACCAGCCGCCTGGCTCTGGAAAAAAGCCAGTCAGCTGACATCAAAGCCTTTGCCAATCAGATGATCACCGATCACAGCAAAGCCAACGATGAGCTGGCAGCAATTGCCAAGGCCAACGACATCGAAGTCCCGGACACCACTACCCTGGTCAAACAGGCCAAGGAAAAGATTCTCGACATGCGCGATGAATCCTTCGATGCGGCCTACGCCAACAACCAGGTCAAGGCTCACGAAGAAACCATCGAGCTGTTCAAGAAGCAGGCAAACACCGTGACCGATGACAAGGCCAAAGGCGCCACTGAACTGAAAGCGTTCGCGCAGAAGATGCTGCCAGCGCTGGAAAAACACCTGGCCCACGCCAAAGAGCTGCAAGCCAAACATCCGAGCAAGTAACCGCCCGGCAATAAAAAGGCCGCATCCTTCGATGCGGCCTTTTTGCGTTTCAGCGATCAACCGCCATCGGTGTCGATATCGGCGTCGGTGCTCTCGCCCGGTTCAGGACGGTCCGGGTCAGGCTTGAAACCGGGGCTGAAGTCGTTGCTGTTGTCACTGTGATGCTGCTTCTGATCGACCTCGGCAGCCGCGCTGTCCGCCTGTCCTTCTTCAGCCGGCGCAGGGGTATTTTGTCCCGGTGTCTGCGGGTCGATGGCCGGGTCGTTGCGGTTAATTGACTCTGAGGACTGATTTTGCTGTTGCGGCGCTTGCTCGTTCATATCCACCTCATTCATAGTCCTGCCTCCTTCTTCCAGCACGACTGGAAAACGTCGGGCATGCAGATTCGAAGCCTGACGCCGCAGATTCGTTCAAAACATCGTTGCCTGTTGCCACGCCGACTAGAGTTACCGGGGCGTTCGACGCGGCAGGCAGAAAAATTCGCTGCTTAATGAACAACTATTTCAAGCGGCAAATGTCAGTCAATTCGCGCCGGTCATTTCGCTGAGCCGGCACCATTACGTAACGGAGCGACACGCACATGGCAGCACTGCAGAACAGCACAGTTGAAGCAATCAGGAACAACCAGGCTCAACTGCTGAGCGAATGGACCAAACGCCTCGAAGCCAGCGGCGCCACGCGCAATCTCAAGGAACACGACCTCGCGCAGCAAACCCGCGACTTGCTCTCCCTGCTGCTGGCCGGTCTGGAAAACGGCAACGGCAGCAAGATTGCCGCCGCAGGCTGGGAAGACACCCGTCAGTTTCTTGAAAAGCTGTCGCAGAGCCGCGCCCTGCTCGGCCAGGATTCCCAGCAAACCGCCAACTTCATCTTCGCCCTGAAGGGCCCGTTGTTCGCCCTGCTGCAAAACCATTATCAGGACCAGCCGGCACTGCTCGCCGAGCAACTGCTGGAAGTTTCCGAACTGCTCGACACAGTCGGCATGCACACCATCGGCACCTTCCAGAAATCCCGTGAAGCGGTGATCAAGCGTCAGCAGGAAGAGCTGCTGGAACTGTCGACGCCGGTGGTCAAGCTGTGGGATGGCGTTCTCGCCCTGCCAATGATTGGCACACTCGATTCGCAACGCACCCAGGTAGTCATGGAATCGCTGCTGCAACGCATCGTCGACACCGGTTCCGAGATCGCCATCATCGACATCACCGGCGTGCCGACCGTCGACACCCTGGTCGCCCAGCACCTGCTGAAAACCGTGACCGCGATTCGCCTGATGGGCGCTGATTGCATCATCAGTGGCGTGCGTCCGCAGATCGCCCAGACCATCGTTCACTTGGGTCTGGATCTGCAAGGCGTTGTGACCAAGGCCAACCTGGCCGACGCCTTGAAACTGGCCCTGACTCGCCTGGGCATCAGCCTCGGCAAAGCGGTCTGAGCCGATGGAACGTATTCCGATTCTTCAAATGGGCGATTTGCTGCTGGTGACCATTCAGGTCGACATGCACGACCAGCTCGCCATGACCCTGCAGGACGATCTGTCCGAGCGCATCAGCCGGACCTCGGCCCGTGGCGTGCTGATCGACATCTCCGCGCTGGACATGGTCGACTCGTTCATCGGGCGCATGATCGGCACCATCTCGGGGTTGTCGAAAATCATGGACGCCGAAACCGTGCTGGTCGGCATGCAGCCGGCCGTGGCGATCACGCTCGTTGAGCTGGGCATGACCTTGCCGGGCGTCAGCACCGCCCTCAACGTCGAACGCGGAATGAAACTGCTGCAGGATCGAGTACGCCTGCAATGACCGTACGCAGCAGTGGTACTCAACCCATCCTGATCGAACAGGACGTGGTACTGGCCCGCCAGACCACGCGCAAGCTCGCCACCGAATGCGGCATGCGCCTGATCGACCTGACCAAACTGGTCACCGCCGTCAGCGAGCTGGCGCGTAACACCATGGTCTATGGCGGCGGCGGCGACATGGATTGGCAGATCCTCGAGGAAAACGGCCGGGTCGGTTTGCGCATCACCTTCCGCGACGAAGGCCCGGGCATCCCCGATATCAAACTGGCGATGACCGACGGCTGGACTTCCGGCAGCGGACTAGGCCTCGGCCTGACCGGCGCCAAGCGCCTGGTCAACGAATTCGAACTCGACACTGAGCCCGGCAAAGGCACGCGCATTACGATCACACGATGGACATGAATATCACCGGGTCGTTGACCCAGGTTCTGCCGATCGAGGACAGCAGCCAGATCGGCCACGCCCGGCGCACCGCGCAGAAACTCGCCGAGCAGCATGGCTTCGACGAAAACGATGCCGGCCGCGTGGCACTGGTCGCGACGGAACTGGCAAGCAACGTGCTCAAGCATGCCCAGCGCGGCGAGTTTCATCTGCGTGTGCTGACTCGTCCGGATAACGGTTTCGGCATCGAAATGCAGACCGTGGATCGGGCGCAGGGCTTTGATCTGGATGCCTGTCTGGCGGATGGCTTTTCCACTGGCGGCACACAAGGCATCGGCCTCGGCGCCGTATCGCGGCAGACCAATGTGTTCGATGTCTACGCCGACCACCGTGGCGCGGTGTTGCTGGCGCGAATTTTTCCGCGCAACGATCGTCAGGCCGATATCCGCTTCGGCGTCAGCCAGCATTCGCTGCATGCCGATCCAGCCTGCGGCGATGTCTGGCATCTGACGTATGAAGGCTCGCGGATCAGCGCGCTGGTGGTCGATGGTCTCGGTCATGGCGAAGACGCCGAGCGCGCAGGCCTGGCCGGGGCGCAGGCATTCGCCCGGGCACCGTTTGCCGATCCAGTGGTATTGATGGAAGACCTGCATCAGGAAATGCTCGGCACCCGCGGCGGCGCCGTCGCTTTCGCGCAGTTCGACAGCCAGCGCGATGGTCTGACCTTCGCCGGTGTCGGTAACATTGGTGCCAGTCTGCTCGAGGCTGGCAAATCCCGTGGCCTGGCCTCGCACCCCGGCATCGTTGGCGGCCAGTACCGTAAAGCCAAACCCTTTGACTATGCTCACGTGAACGGACATTTATTGATCATGTACAGCGACGGCTTACAGTCCCGTTGGAATCTCAAAGACTACCCCGGCCTGGTGCATCGCCATCCGTCCGTGATAGCCAGCGTCCTGCACCGCGACTTCTGTCGTGGTCGCGATGACGTGACGGTACTGGTCGTTGCTCTGGAGGCCGCCCATGGCTGAATCGACTACCTTGAGCCATGCCGAACAGGCGGCGCTCATCGCTCAGTTGCAGCGCGAAACCACTGCCCTGCGCGAAGAACTCGATGAAACCAACCAGGGCGTGCTGGCGCTGTACGCCGAGCTCGACAATCAGGCTGAAGAACTACGTCAGGCATCGGATCTCAAGAGCCGCTTCCTGTCGTACATGAGCCACGAATTTCGTACGCCATTGGGCTCGATCCTGAGCATCAACAGTCTGCTCGCTGACGAACTGGACGGCCCGCTCAGCCCTGAACAGCACAAGCAGGTAGCCTTCGTCAGCACCGCTGCCCGCGAGCTCAGCGACATGGTTGATGACCTGCTCGATCTGGCGAAGATCGAAGCCGGGCGAATCAGCATCTCGCCGGCCTGGTTCGACATGTTCGACCTGTTTTCGGCCCTGCGCGGGATGTTCCGGCCAATCGTCGATGCTTCGGCGGTGGATCTGATCTTCGAAGAGCCGCTGGGCCTGCCGCGCCTGTATACCGATGACAAGAAGCTCGGGCAGATCCTGCGCAACTTCATTTCCAACTCGCTGAAATTCACCACCCGTGGCGAAGTGCGCGTGTCGGCGCGACTGGAAGGTGAAGACAAGGTACGCTTTGCCGTCAGCGACACTGGCATCGGCATCGCGGCCGAGTTGCATGACACGCTGTTCGAAGACTTCTCCCAAGTCGATTCGCCATTGCAGAAACGTCTGCGCGGCACCGGTCTGGGTCTGTCACTATGCAAGCGTTTTGCCGCCCTGCTCGGCGGTGAAGTCGGGGTAGACAGTACGCCGGGCGTGGGCTCGACGTTCTTTGTCATCATCCCGCTGGCAATCGCTCTGGAGAACGTCGATGAATCGTGACATCCGCCTGTTGATCGTCGATGACAACGTCGCCACCCGTTACGCCCTGCGTCGGCGCCTGGAGCGCCACGGCTACACGGTGCTCGAAGCCGGCACCGGCAGCGACGGCCTGGCCCTGATCGAGAGCGAAGCCCTCGATGCGTTGATCCTCGACGTCAACCTGCCGGACATGAGCGGTTTCGACATCGTCCGCTTGTTGCGCGCCGACCCGGGCACCGCGCTGCTGCCGGTGATTCATGTGTCAGCGGCGTCGATCCAGACCGGCGACATCATCACCGGCCTCAACGCGGGCGCCGATGCCTATCTGATTCACCCGGTCGACCCCGATGTGCTCTTGGCGACGCTGCGTACCTTGCTGCGGGTGCGCGACACGGAAAATGCTCTGCGCGAAAGCGAGGCGCGTTTCCGCGAGATCTTCGCCAACGTCTCGGCGCCGATCGCGGTGCTCGATGCCAATCTGAAAGTACATGAGTGCAATCACGCATTCGCCCAATTGATCGTCGATAACCGCGATCAGCAGGCGCTGCGTGAATGCTTCGCCGAAGATCAATGCTCGATCCTCGATGAACTGCGTCTGCGTCTGGTCGACGGCGAGCGCTGGAAAGGCACGCTGAACATGCGCGTGCAGGGCGAGATTCGCGAGACCCAATGGCAGATTTCGCCGTATCGCACGCCAGAGCTGAGCCTGGTGTTTGTCGAGGACGTCACCGAACACCGCCACCGCGAGCGCTCGCATCTAGCGCGACTGGATGACACCACCACGCAGCTGGCCAAGGAAGTCGCCGAGCGCGTGCACGCCGAAGCGCAATTGTTGCAAGTGCAGAAAATGGATGCGCTGGGCAAGCTCACCGGCGGTATCGCCCACGACTTCAACAACCTGCTCACCGGGATCATCACCAGTCTGGAACTGATCCAGAAACGCGTGGCCGATGAGCGTCTGGACAAGGTGCAGTTCTACACCGAAGCAGCGCTGAATTCAGCGATGAGCGCGGCCTCGCTGACCCATCGTCTGCTGGCATTTGCCCGTCAGCAGCCACTGGATACGCGCCCGGTGGACATCAACGAGCATGTCCGCTCGCTGGAAGAATTGCTGGTGCGCACCATCGGCGAGCGCATCACCCTCAAGCTGGAACTGACCAACAAACCGGCGATTGCGCTGGTCGACCCGGTGCAGCTGGAAAGCGCCGTGCTCAACCTGGTGATCAACGCCCGCGATGCCCTGCCCTCCGGCGGCAATATCTGGGTCAATACTTACGCCGCTTATTCCCACGGCGATCCGAATCTGGCCGATGGCGCGTACGTGGCGCTGTCGGTACGCGACGACGGCACCGGCATCGAACACAACGTGATCGACAAGGTGTTCGAGCCGTTTTTCACTACCAAGCCACTGGGCCAGGGCACCGGGCTTGGTCTGTCGACGATTTACGGCTTCGCCCGCCAGTCCGGCGGTGACGCGCACATCCGCAGCGTCGCCCGCCGTGGCACCGAAGTGACCATCATGCTGCCGGGTACCAACGACCCGACCGGGGCCGACGCGCCTGTGCCGGTGCCTGATGCCAAAGGCAGTGGTGAGCATGTGCTGATCGTCGAGGACATGGCCACGGTGCGCTTGTTCGTCACCGAAGTGCTGGAAGATGCCGGCTATCGCTGCACGCAAGCGGCGGATATCGAATCGGCGCTGGAGCGCTTGCAGAACGACCCGTCGATCGACCTGCTGCTGACCGACGTCGGCTTGCCGCGCATGAGCGGCCGTGAACTGGCGGATGTTGCACGTGGCTGGCACGAAGGGCTGCCGATCCTGTTCATGACCGGCTACGCCGAAACCGCGCTCAACCGCCAGGTCTTCCTCGGCACCGGCATGGACATGCTGGTCAAACCGTTCCAGATCAGCGAACTGCTCGACAAGGTCCGCCGCACGCTGGATGGCGCCTGAACTGACACACATCCCCGTGTAGGAGCGAGCCTGCTCGCGAAGGCGTCCGTCCAGTCAGCTCATCTGCGGCTGACATTCCGCTTTCGCGAGCAAGCTCGCTCCCACAGGGGGTCTGCTGCGTTACCACTTTATTGGGTACAGCCTGCAAAACTGTGGGAGCGAGCTTGCTCGCGAAGGCGTCCGTCCAGTCAGTTCATCTGCGACTGACATTCCGCTTTCGCGAGCAGGCTCGCTCCCACAGGGGGTCTGCTGTGTTACCACTTTATTGGGTACAGCCTGCAAAACTGTGGGAGCGAGCCTGCTCGCGAAGGCGTCCGTCCAGTCAGTTCATCTGCAACTGACACTCCGCTTTCGCGAGCAAGCTCGCTCCCACAGGGGGTCTGCTGTGTTACCACTTTATTGGGTACAGCCTGCAAAACTGTGGGAGCGAGCTTGCTCGCGAAGGCGTCCGTCCAGTCAGTTCATCTGCGGCTGACACACCGCTTTCGCGAGCAAGCTCGCTCCCACAAGGGGTCTGCTGTGTTACCACTTTATTGGGTACAGCCTGCAAAACTGTGGGAGAGAGCCTGCTCGCGAAGGCGTTCGT
>NZ_JBAWKM010000002.1:207941-214004 GCF_037095675.1 Pseudomonas sp. CCNWLW23
GGGGTCTGCTGTGTTACCACTTTATTGGGTACAGCCTGCAAAACTGTGGGAGAGAGCCTGCTCGCGAAGGCGTTCGTCCAGTCAGCTCATCTGCGGCTGACATTCCGCTTTCGCGAGCAGGCTCGCTCCCACAGGGGATCTGGTGTGTGACGACCTGTCTGGGTACACCATTCAAAACTGTGGGAGCGAGCCTGCTCGCGAAGGCGTCTGGCAAGGCGCCGTGATTATCGACTTAACGCCCGAGCCAGGAACGGCGCAGTCTTGCTCTTCTTGCTGGTGGCGACTTTCTGCGGTGTGCCGGCGGCGACGATGCTGCCGCCCTGACCGCCCGCTCCAGGGCCGATGTCGATCACCCAGTCGCTCTGCGCGACGACACGCATCTCGTGTTCGACCACAATCACCGTGTGCCCCGCCGTCACCAGCGTATCGAGCTGTTCCAGCAAGCGATCGACATCCCTCGGGTGCAATCCCGTGGTCGGCTCATCCAGCACATACAAGGTCGCGCTACGCTGGTTGCGCTGCAATTCGGTTGCCAGTTTGATCCGCTGCGCCTCACCGCCGGAGAGCTCCGTGGCCGGTTGCCCCAGACGCAGATAACCCAGACCAATATCGCGCAGCACCTCCAGCGAACGACGAATCCCTGGCTGCTCGGCAAACACGGACACCGCCTCATCGACAGTCAGTTGCAGCACCTGAGCGATGCTCAAGCCCTGCCAGAGAATCGCCAATGTCTGCGGGTTGTAGCGCGCGCCGTGGCAGGTCGGGCACGGCGCATACACACTGGGCATGAACAGCAATTCAACACTGACAAAACCTTCGCCCTCACACGTGGCGCAACGGCCCTTGGCGACGTTGAAGGAAAACTGCCCGGCGTCATAGCCCGCCGCTTGTGCCTCGGGAGTCGCGGCGAACAGCTTGCGCACGTTGTCGAACAGCCCGGTGTAGGTCGCCAGATTGGAGCGCGGCGTGCGTCCGATGGGTTTCTGATCAACCTGCACCAGGCGTTTGATCGACTCCAGACCGGCGCTGATCTGCCCGGTGCTGGGCGGCGGCGTGTCATCTTCCAGGCTCGGTTCTTCCGACTCGGCCTCGGCCATTGGACGGCCCAACTGCGCGCCGACCAGTTCCAGCAAGGCCTGACTGACCAGACTCGATTTGCCAGAACCCGATACGCCGGTCACCGAGGTGAAACAGCCCAAGGGAAATTCGGCGCTGAGATTATTCAGATTGTTGCGCGTGACGCCGTCGAGCTTCAGCCACCCGCTCGGCTTGCGTGCGGCGCGCTCAGGGCGCTGGTTTTCCGCGAACAGATAAGCGCGGGTCTGCGAGTCTGCAATATCAGCAAGTCCCGCAGGCGGACCGCTGTACAACACGCGCCCGCCCTTTTCGCCCGCTGCCGGGCCGACGTCGATCAGCCAGTCGGCCCGGCGCATGGTTTCGACATCGTGTTCGACCACAAATAGCGTGTTGCCGTCGGCCTTCAAGCGCTGCAACGCCTCGAACAACGCCTCGCCATCCGCCGGATGCAGACCGGCAGACGGTTCGTCCAGCACATAAATCACTCCGAACAGCTGCGAACCCAATTGCGTGGCCAGGCGCAAACGCTGCAACTCGCCAGACGACAGCGTCGGTGTACTGCGTTCCAGCGCCAGATACCCCAGGCCGAGATCGGTCAGGGTGCTGACCCGCTCCAGCAAATCCTCAGCAATGCGTTGCGCCGCCAAGCGTTTTTCCAGCGATAGGTTCGGCGTGTGGCGCACGTCCGGTGCGCTGGCATGACCACTCGCGCCATGGGCGACACGCTGCTGACGCGCCTCGCGGGTTTGCGCATGGCTGAGGGTGTCGCCGCTCTCCTCGGCCTGTTCCAGATAATTCGCCGCTGCCACCGGTCTCAGCACTTCGGCCACTTGCAGCAACGGCATCTGCGACAGCTCGCCAATGTCGTAGCCGGCAAAGGTCACCGAAAGAGCCTCGCGCTTGAGCCGCTTGCCCTCGCACAATGGGCAAGGGCTGCCGCGCATGAACTGCGAAACACGCTTCTTCATCAGCGCACTTTGCGAGTGAGTGAAGGTGTGCAGGATGTAGCGCCGGGCGCCGGTGAAGGTGCCCTGATAACTCGGTTCCATTTTGCGTTTGAGCGCGACGCGGGTTTCTTCCGGGGTCAGCCCGGCGTACACCGGCACCGTCGGCGTCTCTTCAGTGAAGAGAATCCAGTCGCGCTGCTTTTTCGGCAGTTTCTTCCAGGGAATATCGACATCAATGCCCATGGTCACCAGGATGTCGCGCAGGTTCTGCCCCTGCCACGCCAAGGGCCAGGACGCCACGGCGCGCTGGCGGATGGTCAGGTTCGGGTCCGGCACCATCAGCGCTTCGGTCACTTCATAGACGCGACCAAGTCCATGACACTCCGGGCAGGCGCCCTGCGGCGTGTTCGGTGAAAAGTCTTCGGCATACAACATCGGCTGCCCCGGCGGGTAACTGCCGGCGCGGGAATAGAGCATGCGGATCAGGCTCGACAACGTCGTCACGCTGCCCACCGACGAACGCGCGCTCGGCGTGCCGCGCTGCTGTTGCAAAGCGACGGCGGGCGGCAGTCCTTCGATGGAATCGACATCCGGCACGCCGACCTGATCGATCAGCCGCCGCGCGTACGGCGCCACCGATTCGAAATAACGCCGCTGGGCCTCCGCGTACAGCGTGGAAAACGCCAGCGACGACTTGCCCGAACCGGAGACGCCGGTGAACACCACCAGCGCATCGCGTGGAATATCGACATCAACGTTCTTCAGGTTATGTTCGCGGGCGCCGCGCACACGAACCATGCCGGCGGGTGCTTTGGAATTGCGCTTGGAAATCATCGGCCTGCCTTGATTGAAAAACTGGGCAGCGCTCGGCATCAGGTGCCGAGCACCTCGCAAATCATCTGCAGTAACGCTTGCGGGCTGTAGGGTTTGCCGAGCAGATGCGTATCGGGGCTGAGCTGGTGGTCGCGGGAAATGATGTCGCGGGTATGCCCGGAAGTGAACAGCACCGGCACTGGCGGCGTCTGCACCTTGGCCCAAGCAGCGAGATCGGAGCTCTTGATCAGGCCGGGCATGACCACGTCGGTAAAGATCAGATCGATCTCGATGCCTTCCAGCAACATCTGCATGGCCACGTCGCCATTGCACGCGGTCATCACCCGATAGCCTTCCTCGCGCAGCAACTCCACCGCCGAAGCGCGCACCGCGTCATTGTCTTCCACCACCAGAATGGTTTCGTGGCCGCCGCTCTTGCGTTCGCCGACACTGGCGGTCTCTTCGCGAACCGGACGCAGACTGCGCGGGAAATACAACTGCACCCGCGTGCCTTCGCCGAGCTTGCTGTCGATCTCGACGTGGCCGCCACTCTGTTTGACGAAGCCGAACACCATGCTCAGACCGAGCCCGGTGCCCTGGCCGTCGGCCTTGGTGGTGAAAAACGGTTCGAAGACCTGTTCCAGCATTTGTGGGGCAATACCCACGCCGGTGTCGGTGACCGCCACGCGAACGTACTCACCGGCCGCGATGCCCTTGCCGGCGCAATATTCGCTGTCCAGACAGACATTGGCGGCACTGAGGCCGATGACGCCCTCGCCCTTCATCGCGTCGCGGGCGTTGATCGCCAGATTGAGAATCGCGTTTTCCAGTTGGTTACGGTCGACGTTGATATGCCACGGCTGCGGCGGCAACTGCACGTCGATCTGAATGGTTTCGCCCAAGGCGCGTTGCAGCAACTCGCCAACGCCTTCGAAAATCTGTTCTGGGTTGCACACGGCCGGTGACAGCGGTTGCCGGCGGGCAAATGCGAGCAATTGCGAAGACAGTTTGGCCCCGCGCTCGACCGCCGCCAGCGAAGCCCCGACCCGGCGCTGCACGTTGGCATTATTTGGCTCATGCCGAGCGAGCAAATGCAGGTTGCCGGCGATGACTTGCAGCAGATTGTTGAAGTCATGGGCAACGCCACCGGTCAGGCCGCCAATGGCTTCGAGTTTCTGCGACTGGCGAAGCTGTTCCTCGGCCGCCAGTCGCGCATCCACTTCGGCGGCCACGCGCTGTTCGAGGTTGCGGGTGAATTTGAGCAGCGACTCTTCAGCATTCTTGCGCTCATGAATATCGATCAGCACGCCGGGGAAGCGAAACGGCCTTCCGTCTTCATCGAACTCGCAGGCACCACTGGCCAGCACCCACAGATATTGGCCATCGCCGCGCTGTATACGGTACTCGGCGTTGTAGGGCTCGCCAGTGCGCACACAATGGGCGACCCGCTCCTGGACCCATGGGTGGTCGTCGGGATGAATGCGCGATTCGGCGATCTCTTGTTGCAGATCGCTCAGGTCCTGATCCGGCGGGTAGGAAAAGGTGCGGGCGAAACGTTCGTCAGCGGAGAAGCGATTGTTCTTGATGTCCCAGACAAACGAGCCCAGCAGTGCGCCGGCATTCAGCGCCAGACGCACGCGCTCGTTGTCGGCGCGATAGGCATCTTCGGCCGCCTGGCGCAGGCGCTCGGAATGCACCAGCTCGGTGGTTTCGACCACCATCGCCATGACGCCGCCGGGCACGCCTTCGTCGTTGGCCACCGGGCTGTAATACAAATCCATCCAGACGTCTTCGGGCACGCCGTCGCGCAGCAGTACCAACTCTTTGTTGCGATAGGACAAGGTGCCACCGGCCAGGCAGGTGTCAACGACGTGGCGGTTGAATTCGGCGACTTCCGGCCAGCCCAGCTCAACCGGGACGCCAAGCAGATAGGGGTGGCGGCCGCCGGCGAATTCGGAATAAGCGTCGTTGTAGATCATGTAGCCGGCGTGGCCCCACAGCATCACCATGGGCAACGGCGAAGCCAGCATCAGTTGCACGGTGTTGCACAGGCTGGCCGGCCATTCGGCGAGCGCGCCAAGTTCCGTGTGGCTCCAGTCGAACGCACGGATGCGCTCGGCCATTTCGCCTTTCCAGCCTTCACAGCCGTGGCTTTCGGATAAAAACTGCATCGCCTGACTCAGTGTCCTTTTTTGCGGTTTTCCGATCTATCGCAACGCTACAACGACGCGACGCCCGTGTGTTTCGAGGCTGTGAAAACGCATTGGTTTCATCGCAGGTATAGCCGATTTGCGACGCAGAGCCATTCAGACGCCAATCAAGTGCTTGAGTGGGTGATAGCCGGTTTTCATTTTTGCCGCGACGTCGAGGATCGCCTTCTCGATTCCGTTGAGGTGCGTACAGGTCAGTTCGATCGCGGCGCTCTGATCGCCGGCTTCGATGTACTCGAGCAAACGCAGGTGTTCATCGTCGCGGCAGGCTTGATGACTGTCATCATCGAGCGCGGCGGCATACAGCGAAGCCCGCGAGATCAGCTTCTGGAACCAGTCGAGCAGTACCGGATTGTTCAGGCTGCGCGCCAGTTTGAGGTGGAACTCGCCGAGCAGATGGATGAGTCGTTCATGGTCGCCGGCAGCATGCGCGGCATCTTCCAGTAACAAGTGCTCACGCAGATCCTGCATGGCAACGCTGTCTCTACGCCGGCACAGTTCGGTGACGATGCCGATCTCGATCAGCCGCCGGGTTTCGAACAACGAACGCAGCTCTGCGTCACTGGGCAGCGACACCGATGCACCTTTGTTGGGCTCAGTGGTGACCAGACCATCGGCTTCCAATTGCTTGAGCGCAGCCCGCACCGAGGTGCGGCTGACATTGAACAGCTCGGCCAGCGAGGCCTCGCCCAGCTTCATGCCCGGGCGCAACGAACGCTTGCTGATCGCCGCATAAACCCCTTGGTAGACGCGATCGACCGTGGTTTCCAGCTTCTTTTCGCTCATTCGAACACTCCTTTGGCGTCGGGCAATTCATCCTGGCAGTGGCTCGCCATGGAGTTGATCGGGTTCCCGTACCGGTGTGAAGCGCAGAATATCTGCCTTCAGCCCAAAGGTGCAGCCTTTTGATTTATCTCGATTTTGAATAGACAGCCAAAACCTGTGGGAGCGAGCCTGCTCGCGAAGGCGGCGGCACATTCAACATCTTCATCGCCTGACACTGCGCTTTCGCGAGC